>NZ_JBHEUZ010000009.1:0-212241 GCF_041925275.1 Parapedobacter sp. 2B3
TTCATATCAATAATATTTGGGCGTAAAGCTACAGCGGATCAATTACTCAGAAAATATGCAGTTGGTCGGGCGGATACATACCACCGGCTGAATATCTCTTGGCACATTCATTACATTGGCATTCTTGAAGTGTTTGTTTTCCGGCACGTGAAGTTTATACGGCCTATTAAAAGCCTCTTGAGATACATGGAAACGGCTGGCCAACTTGCGTATCACTTCTTTGGAAAGCCCTTTTTTATAATTCAACATATCAGAAACGTAGCCCTTGCTAATACCTAAATAACCGACCAGATCTTTAGATTTTAATCCATGGTCCTTCATGAACGATTTCAATAGTTCGATGGGATCCATTTCCACAAAGCTATTGTTTGCCGTATCATAGTGCTCGATCAACAAGGTAAGCAATTCCACTTCTTCGGTATTTGCAGGGTCTTTATCGAGAAATGTCTCCAATGCTTTGCAATAGGCATCATATTGTGCCTTATCTTTTATAACACTATATTTCAATGTCGCCATGTTCTTATCTATTCAGTAATCGTTTGTCGTATACTGTGCACCTAACGCACATAATTTGTCATATTCAGCATGCGTACCTATCCAGCATATAAACAAATGTATCTGCTTTGCCCCAAATACATACTTGCAAATCATCCGATAGTTATTACCACCAATATCAAATACCACCCTATTACTGCCGTTGCCAAGCAAATCTGCACTATTGAATGTCTGCTTAATATCCGTAGGCGATTCCCAATCTGCATATTTAATCTTTGCCAACCAATCCTGCAACGAAGTTCTACTCCTAGCGTGCAAAGTCACAAAATGCTCAACAGTTTGCTGCTTTACTAAATGTATACGCATACGGTACAAATACAAAGTTATAAATAAAAGTTCACAAAAAGAGAACTTTCTAATTGGATTTCTCAAAACAACTCCAATTGTTGCGGCGTATCCGGTCGTTTCCCAATCTCTTTTCCGATAAATAATTCGATATCACCGAATTGCTTATCCGTAATCGTCAATATTCCCACGTGCCCTTTCTCCGGCAATAGCCGCTTCACCCGCTTAATATGTACATCCGCATTTTCGCGGCTATTGCAATGCCGTAAGTAGATGGAAAACTGGAACATCATAAAACCGTCCTGCATGATGTCCTTGCGAAATCGTGCATGAGCCGCCCGTTCCTTTCTGGTTTCTGTGGGCAAATCAAAAAAGACTAAAATCCACAAAACACGGTATTGGTTTAAACGATTCAACGCACACAGTGATTAACTATAATGATGGGTAATTGATCTTACGGGATACTCCTTCAAAACACCGTGCTAATGATGCGGTCGTCCGGGACATACCCACCATTAATGGACTAGTAGTTTTGTCATCAAAACGCACGTCCACCTGAGGCAACTGCAATAACCGTGTCTTAAGCGTCGTATCCAATTCCTCAACAACGGCACCTTCGGTCACGATATCGTAAACAATACGGTCTACGAATGGCCGATATGGCTCCATAATATCATCTGCAAGGCAATAGGCGTTGTACTTATTGCGGTGGAATATGCCCAATGTTGGCAGCAATCCCGAAGACACGAGGCTACGCGCCACTATCGCTCGTAATATCGCATACCCATAATTCAGTAAATTATTGGGAGCTTCCCCTCCCCTGTTCCGATTAAAATCCATGTATCCGCTAAAAATGTTTTGCCAATAGTAGGCCGCAGCCCGTCCCTCGTAGTTATCCGGATCACCGGATTTAACGGACTTCGACCAGCGATACATATTCACTGTCTCTATTCCGATATCTTCTAGTACCCGTGCCTGGTTATATATTTTCTGTTGGATGGTTTGCTGCCAAAGCTGCTTTTTCAACGGCAAAGACGCTTCAATCTGATAACGAAACCGTTCGGCCTGCGTATTACCGCCATCCAATGGCAGAATCAACCCCGTGGGCATATGGCTGGCATCGCAGGAGATTAACGCCACATTATTCTGCACAAGTGCGGCAATGCAGCCGTGCGAAATAGTAATCTGCTGGTTTTCCAACACCACAACGCCAATATCCTCAATCGGCACCGTCCGGTCATCCTCCCTTCCCTTATCCGGAAAGGAAATGACCAATTGGCTGTTCTTATGGCTTAAGTAAGCTGGATTGGAGAACATGAGGGTACGCTTAATCATAGTTGGTCAGGTTAGCTCGCTTTCAAATCATTGATATTTGCTGAAAATGATTGTTTTACACTCCCTTGGATAAGCCGGACGGTTTGTTGCGATTCGAGACATATTACCATCTCACTCATCTTCTTCTTTAATCCGTTTGATTTCTTTCCGGACGTTCTCTGCCCATTGATAGTTTTCTTCAGCAAGTGCTTCCTGCAATTCCTCCTCCAACCATTCTAACTGAATGTTGGAAAATGGTATAAATTTAGCTTCATCATTTCCATCGGCTTCTTCAGTCTCTTCAATACTTTTTTCCAATTTTTCAAATTCCTCTTTCGTATGTTTTGGGTCACCATAAAAAGTGATTTCGTTAAACAAACAAGCGATGAGTTCTCTCAACGTAATGCCGTCTTCAAATTCAAAGAGCGTGTCATGCTGTTTAGTTTCAGCATTCCAAACGCTGATTTCACAATGTTTATCAAACGCAACGGGAACATCTCTTAGATTCTGTATATCTACAAAAGAAGTTGCGTACCTCTCCTCTCCGTTTTCCCTTTCTGCCGACTTTGCTATCGCAGAAAAACCCAAATACTTGGTAAAGCTATTATCGTATTTGCTGGTTTTCCTGTCAAAATATGTATGAGCATCTATGTGCCAGCCAAAACGGATTTCAAAGAATTTAACATCCTCTTTTGTTTTGTCCTTTTCAATTTCTTCAAACCAATCTTTCATTTTCCAGCCTCTTGTTTCCGCTAAAAAATGCTCTTCTAATTTATCAAGGTACGGTGCTAAATTTGAAAAAACATCCCCATAGGTAATGCCCTCATCGAGTATAAGCTCATGATTATAGTAATACCAGAAAGGTCTGTCTATCTTGACTAGTTCGGCTTTTTTCAGATTCTCATTGTATTCAGAGGTGTAAAAACCATTCTTTTTTAATTGGATAATGTCTGACATAGTTCATCATACTTTTAGAAGATTTCACCTAATTTGCCTGTTTCCCTTTCTTTTTCACCTGCTGTTCTATCTGTTTCAAACTGTCTAAGTATGCCTTTTCCACTTCGCTCAACGTTTTGTTCTGATACTTGCGAAATTCCGTTTTGGCTCTTTCTTCTGCTTGATTGTGGCTAATTTTTCCTGCGTCCTGCAATAATTTTCTACCTGCGGAATTTAAAATACGGTCGAGTTCGTTGATATAATCCTGCATTTTCATCGGTTTTTCTTCGATGGCATTGATTTCAGCCAAATCAAAATAAGCCGACACCAAATTGTTCAACACTTTCAGTTCCTCTACCTGCAAATAATTCTTGGCTATCAGCGCTTCGGCTTGTGTCGGTTGAGTTCCTTTGAAATTGGTCAACCCGGCAAACGGTTTGTCAGAATTCACTCTGAAATAAATCACTTCAGCAGCAGTTTGTCCGTGTGCCGCAAAGTGCAGCTTGTTTTGTACGATTTTAAAAAACAAAATACTTTCCGCCGCTTTCGGATTATAATCAATTGCTGTGGCATACAAATCCAGCACCTGGCGGTACATCACTTTTTCGCTGCTGCGAATATCGCGAATGGCGTCTAATAATTCTTTCCAGTAATTTCCACCTCCGAGATTTTTCAGGCGATTGCTGTCGATGGTGAAACCTTTAATCAAATATTCTTTTAAGCGTTGGGTTGCCCAAATGCGGAAAGAAGTAGCTACACTTGATTTGATACGATAACCAAGCGAAATAATCATATCCAGATTATAGTGTTCTACATTGTAATTTTTACCGTCCGAAGCAGTTGTTCGGAAACTCCGAACAACTGCTTCTCTGTTCAATTCTCCTTCTTCAAATATATGTTTGATATGCTCGCTCACATTGGCTTTACTAGTCTGATAAAGTTCGACCAACTGGGCTTGACTAAGCCATACCGTTTCATTCTCAAATTTTACATCTATTTGAGTTTGGTTGTCGGAAGTTTGGTAGATGATGATTTCGTTCATTGCCTATTCTCCGATTTTTATAATTTCTCCGAGATGATTTACCCTTATTTTCGTTATTCTTTCCAATAATTTATTAGACCTAATATTAATCCAACTTACTTCTTTAATATTCCTATTCACGCTTGTTTCTAAATGATGACGAAAATGTATATCAAATTCCCCGCTACTTTTCTTACTCATCTTCTGCACTCTAAACAATTTATCGCTTATCCGTTTTCTATTTTTATCGTCAAAGAAATCAACTTCATTTTCTTCCTGGGGGTTTTCAGCATGTTTTAAATCAAAGACAAACAAATCATTTATCTGCATAGAGAATTGGAAAACTCCCAATTCATCATTGTCATTTCGATTGATAATCGGATATGGATTTCCGTGTTCTTCCACATTTTGCAGACCAATGGCAACGGCTTCCCAAAAGGAAACGACCTTGTCATTGTATTTTCCGTTTTCATCTTTGTAGATTAAAGCATGATGATTTTTGCCTGTAATTGCATAACCATTCCTTATTTTTTCTACCTTGCTTTCATCGGAAACCGTTACAGTCTTTAAAATCATTCCGTTTTTTAATCGGATTGGATTTTCGGCTAAGTTTTTAAACGCTTCTTTGATTTTTCCGCCATTCAATCTTTCTTCTACCGCTCGTTTACTTTCAGCATCAATAATTTTTCCTATTTGGGCTTCTGTTATATTTTCATTTACATTAACACGTTTAGTGTTGATCCATTCATAAATAGTTACTTCTTTTAGTTCTTTTTCTTTGTAAAGAATAGGTTCTTTTTTCAAAGTTTTTGCATCAAAAGCAATTTTGGGATTGTGATCAAATTTCGCAAGATGCTGATGAAGTATTTCTTTGATTTCGGGATTTACAACCATTTCGATTTCTTTTACAAAAACTTTATCGCTTAGCTTCATTTTCTTTTCGGCAATGCGTTTTACACGTCCCATAATGGTATCTTCGTGCAGTCTTGCACGCGGAACCCAAGTTGCTTTCGGTTCTACATTTTTAGGGGTATTTACATTTTTCGTTAATACTTTGCTGTTTTCCTTTTTGAAAGAAATCAGAATATTTTCCAGATGTTTTTGTGCTTCCTTGCGGATATTCGGTATCGCACATGCTATGATATTTCCCTGATGGTCCGAAAATTCTTTTAGCGAGAATTTCCCTTCCAATGCTTTTTCAATATTTTCAATCTCTTCTTTGCTTAAAGCATCTCTTTCAAATTGATAAATCTTGTTGAGATTATTGAGCTTAAAGATGATTTTTTGGTCGGTCAAAGCACAAATCAAAGCATCAACTGCGTGATGCCTATGGTCATCTCGTTTACTCCAATCCGAGATAACTTCAAAGGTCTTTGTTTGTCCGTTATTTGTTTTTATGGTCTTTTCTTCAACCTGCCCGATAGCTTTGTATTTATCAAAAGTCAATTCCTGCAACAGATTTTTCAATTCCCATTCATCACGCAGAAAATCCGTTACCTGCCCTGTTGTGGTATAAACATTCGGACAAACGGTTTTCAGCATTTTTACGGCTTCTTTGGCAATGTATTGGGAATCTTTTTTCATTCTTTCCACAAAATCCGAAGGAATATCTTCGCCTTTGCAAAGCAAGCTTTCAAACTTCGCCTTTGAAATGCTTCCTTTTCCATCTTTGTACAGATCGTTTACTTTTTCGATGTATTCTTGTAATGTGGTTTCACCCTTAGATGCTATAAAATCGTAAGCGGTTCTTTGTCCTTTATCCGAATTACATTTTCTATGGGTGATGATATAGTTACTCAATGCATTATTGAAAGAACGGGATTTTGGCAGTATATGTTCGATGTCCGCATTGCCAGTAAGCATATCGGTGGCTTTGACGGGATTGCTACAATACAAACATCTCTGAGCAGTTTCTTCCCAAAGAATATAACGCGTTACATCTCTTCCATTCACGAATTTAAAACCATATTCTTCCAGAAGTTTTTTTCTTATAGTATCATTATTTTTTTTGTTTTTGGAGTTTGACAGCGAAATGTTTTTTCTGGTTTTAGCACTATTTCTCAGTTCACGCGCAAGCTCAACCCTTATCTCATCAATGTTTCCGTATTCTTCAATTACGAGATTTACAACATTTACGACCTGATTTAGAATTTGCTCCACAACGGGATTTCTTAGCGCATTCTTTTTCAGCTGTTTTAATTTTGGCTGAAGCTCAATTTCAGTTTTGTATCCACTGTGGTCATAACCGACTTCATCACAAGACTCGCTATACCCCTGACCCTTTCCCAAATACGGAAGCAATTTTCGAATAGCACGGGTGGATAAACTTCCGTAATCCGAAGAATAACCTACTTTTTTAGCAATAATTTCTGCTTGATTTTCAGAAAAACCAAAACGATTTCTCAAAGCATTGACGACTTCTTTTTCCGTTGGCAAAGAATAAGTGATGTGCCACAATTCAAACAATCCGCCTTTTTCATCATTCACATCTAGATTAAAAAAAAGATATTGTTCGAAATTTTTTATATCTGCCTCTTGCAAAGCCTTTTTCAAAACAGCATAAGTTCGGCTTCCATCCAATTCAGTAAAATTCAGATAGATTTTATCGCTTCTGCCATAACCCAGAATTTTCTTGATTTCGGTGATTGTCAACTTGTGTTTGGCATTTAGGTTTTCTCCGTTCCACAAGGCATCTTTCAATTTCTGTTTTTGTTCTTGAGTCGGTTTGAAAGTCTCTCCGTTTGGAGTTTTCCATGATAAATCGTTTATCTTTTGCAATATTCTGAACAATTCAAAATAAGGGGAACTTCTGGCAACGGCTTTATGGTGTCTTTCAAACGGACATTCGGAAATCAACCCTTTTTGGCTTTTTAATGGTCGTTGATAATAAATAGTTCTGTTACGAATCAAATCATATAATGTTGATTCATTATCGTCCTCATTTGAGCCACCCATTAAAACAGGATAATACTTTTTCTGTTCGTCCCATATCCTGTCAAATTCTTCTGTATAGGAATTTCGTTGGTAAGTGCGTTCCCGCAACAGGACTTCAAAAGTATTTTTACTTTCCTGCAATTCCGAATATAATTTTTGCCCGATAGTTCCGTGGCCCAACGCTTTTTCAAGTTCAGCAATCCGTTCTTTATATTCGGTTGAATTTTCTTCTTCTGAAACCGATTTCCTGTTGCTTAAAAATCCTCTCCGTTGATTCAAAAGAATTAGAACCCTGCCCAATTCCTGCAAAGAGATTTGTTCCGAAACAGCCTTTGCCCTTAATCCGTAAAGTTCAATTGCAGAAAGATTAAATAAGTCATCTGTCGGAAACATATTATTCTCTTTCAACGTTTGGTAAAGCTTGTCCCGCCTTGCTTTAAATCGTTGATTATTTTTTCTGATTCCTCTTTTTATGGATCTGTCGAGGTTCTTACTCGCAGTGTTACCCGAATAAAATTTTCCGTGAAAATCAGGGTCTTCTGGAACAATTCTTACAGATAATTTTTCAATTGATTTTTTTCCGTTTTCTTCTTTTATAATCGCTACTCCAACAGAAGAAACGCCTATATCCAGTCCTAATATTCTTTTCATAGCAAATTAGTTGTCAATTTAAATTCATCTAAAGTAAAAAATAAAAAAACTCAACTTTACGGTTTCCCATATTGTCCAAATCAATTTATATCTTATCTTTGTTCTTGAAAGCAAATCACAATAAGGATTATTCCGTTGTGAAAACATTTAAGGCGGGGCAACTCGCCTTTTTTATTTTAGCCGTTAGTCTTCTCCTCCCCCATTCGATACTCGCCACATACTTCTACCCTATGCAGCCGGTGATAATCTCTAAATGTGCATCCAGCCGTGAACCGACCTTGGAAAAATTCCACGCCTGCAAAACATCGCCGGTATTCTCCATTACGGACGACTGCATAAGTGGCACGTCGTTTAGGTGTAACGAAAGGTTCACAAACGGCAAAATCTCGACGTGGAGCTTTAAATCGGCTGTATGGCTCATAAGGTGTTGTTAAGTTGGATACGACAGTAGGTTACATGCTTTTCAGGTTTTATAGCGTCCAATATACGAATTATAGCTTAAAAACAAGGGTGTTACGAATTATATATTACTTTTTCTGTCCGCCCAATAATTCATTAGCTCCTATTACTCCAAAATTACGGTACCTCAGCACATTTTCCTTAGGGCAATCCGTAATGCCGGATGAACCAATACTGAATCGAGAAAGGCTGAGTGGATCGTTTGCGAAAATAAGGTAAAACTATTTGGCAACGGATCCAGGAAACGCCGTACCGGGTTCAGGAAACGCCGTCCCAAACCCAGTACGGTGCAACACGGTTCCATCCCCACGCTGCCCCAACCCGGGCGGCGGCCAATGGGATTCGGGAGACGTGGCCATGTGTTCATGTGCAAGCGCCATGATCGCATGGCTAACGAGCCCGGGTTGCGGCGATCACCGGAAGAATCCGGGCACGGCCCATTTGGGTTCGGGCCGAGTCGCCCCCAGTTCAGGTGAAGTGAACAGGAATCAAGCCGGAGCGCACGTGGATTCAATTGCGACGCACATGGGTTACATACGCGTCGTACCGGACTCATGTGGACCCACAAAGGTATGGGGTGCGCTGCATTCCAACCCTTGTGGATCGCTACCGGTTTCAGGGAGCGCCCAACTCAACTCGGTACGGCATGTCCCGGACCAAGGCCGGTGTAACATAAAGCCATGTCGGCATAAACTACGTCCAGTCCGGTGTAACACGGGCATAGTACCGTACAACATGATCCCTTGGCGGTACGACCCGAATCCATGCCAGTGTATCCTGAACCCAGTCCGGTGCAACATGAACCCGTGCCGATGCAACCCGGCCCCATCCCGGCACATCTTGGACCCGTGCCGACGTAAAAACGGACGCCATCAGCAGAAAAGACGCCGGGTGAGGAAGCCTGCGGCCACCACCAGCAATAGCACAAATGCTACCCAGCGCCAGGTAGCGCCGTGCCACTCGCGCTGCTCCACGGTACGGCTCTCCGTGGTTACTACGGTGCCGGAAACGGCTGCGGCGGTGCGGTGACGGTGTTGTACGCTATCAACGAAGATATGCTGCCACGTGCGGATGCCTTCGCGATGCAGCTCCACATGGGTGGCATAACCCCGGTAGCCCGAGTCAGGGTGGTAAGTGAACCGACCCAGCGGTATGATGGTTGCAATTTCGCGGTACATGAGCGCGTCAAGAAGGCTATCGCACGTTAGGCGATGGGCTTGGCTGTCGGTGGTCCGCGTTTCGGCATAGGGAGCACGGCAGCTAGAACGAGGCTTTATCAAATGGGAATTTCGGTGAATTGGAGCAAGATACAACCGATAATGGATGTCTATGGGTATGTTGATGGCAGTTGGCGACGTTTTGAGCGACAGGTAAATTACGAAGCATTTTTGGTGATACGCAAATAATCAAATATCTTCGTATGAATAGGAGGAGGTTTGATATGGAAAACCCGACGGATAAGAAATCATGAGCGATTGACTCGAAAACGGAGCATGTCCGCGATTACGGAAATGACCCCTATTTCGTAAAAAAAGCAAATAAGTCTAAGGCCTTTTTAGAAAAACACGGTTTCCCTAATGAGCTAGTCGGTAAAAAACGCTTTCAGGTATAGGCCCAAAGCTAATGTACCTCAGAGCATATTCCTTACGAGAATCCGTAAAAAGGAAGCCCTTAATCGTTTGCGCACCGAAACCAGCAAAATAATGAGCAATAAACCGCTGCCGAATACTTCCGATGCGTTTATCCCACGGTTACTCCATCCTCCACAACCCCAAGCCACCCATTTTAGCATCTCGTTGTAGCTTGACAAAAAGATCCACATATTTCACATTGGGTGGATGGGTATCCACTACGGCATAGCCATTTTCGACCAAATGGGCATTGAGGAACGTGCCATCTTCCAAATAAACATAGGCCAAGAACCGCTTATACCGATCACGTTCCTGTATGTCGGTTTCCAACCGCACCCACCGGTATTTCGTCAACGCCTTTACATAGGCGCTCGCTTCTTTGCCAAAATAACCCTTCTTTTTCTTCCCCGCATTCCTAGCTTCCGGGGCATCAATCCCGATGAAGCGTACCTTGACTTCTTTTTCACCGTCTTCGACCCAAAAGGTGTCGCCGTCGACCACTTTGGTGACGTACACGAAGCCTTGCTTAAATTTTTGCCGTTTCTCGCGAGTCGTTAATTGCACAGAATCGCTGAGGCGGGCGTACTCCGCAGCTACGATGGTATTCGAACTAACGCCGACTCCGCTACTGGATCCCGGATGGCACGCCGATACCGCCAAGGCAAATATGGCTAATAGACCAATGGAATATGGTAGCCATTGGTCGCTGTATAACTGCGATTTTCTATTCATTAAACATGCTTTTTATTCCCGTCGTGGTACCTCCAAATATTAAACTTGAATGTTTTCTAACAGTATAGATTACAAAGAATTACTTCCGATTCTTACAACGCAACTTCCTCTTTATCTGGAAAAACCAAGGAAGCTATTACGGAAATAATTAACACCCCCCCCACTATTCCGAGTGATATTGGCGAAGGAATATGAAACCAAGGAGAAATAATCATTTTAACCCCAATGAATGTCAAAATAATAGCCAATCCATACGGTAATTTGCTAAACATATGAATGAAATTGGATAATAAGAAATATAATGACCTTAACCCAAGTATCGCAAAAATATTAGAAGTATAAAGAATGAAAGGGTCTTTGGAAATAGCAAAAATAGCAGGAATGGAATCCACGGCAAATAATACATCCGTAAACTCGATTACAGCAACGACTACCATGAGTGGAGTAGCTACTTTTATTCCGTTCTGCATCGTAAAAAATTTATCTCCATCATAGTTATCACTTACTTTATATAATTTCTTGACCAATTTTGCTCCGGCAGAATTGGAGAAGTCTTGTTCTTCATCGTCATCTCCACCTCCCCAAGACTTAATTCCTGCATACACCAGAAATAATCCAAACAATGTTAAAACAACATTGATTTCGACAGCTTTTCCAGACAGCTCAAAAACCGGCAAATAGGTCACGTTAATAATCCCAACCCCTGCAAAAATGAAAATCGCTCTGAATACCAATGCACCTATAATTCCCCAAAACAGCACTTTGTGATGCAATTCGCGTGGTACCTTGAAATAGGAAAACACCAAAATAAAGACAAAAAGATTGTCAACAGATAATGCCTTTTCTATCCAGTATGCTGCTTGAAATTGGGTGAATTTTTCGATTGCCAAATTATGTCCGCCTGCATCCTGATTGAAGACATAATATACGACTCCTGAAAACACCATTGCCAACGAAATCCAGACAATTGTCCAGATAGTAGCTTCCTTGGAGGATACTACGTGACTTTTTTTATTGAAAACACCGAGGTCTAACAGTAGCATAATAACGACTGTAATCCCAAATCCCCACACCAAACCAGGGTGTAATGCCAAAATACTTTGTTGTTCCATTGTGATTGTTAAATTATTGATTTGTAATCGTGATGTATAAAAGTCTCCCTCCCTCTTCGTTGGAGAGTAATATTTTTTTACCATTGGTCAGCTCCACCATTGAATTGACCAGTATGGTCTTTTGATCGGTTAGGTCTCTCATTCCGTGCAAATCTTGGTTGACCAACACCCATTTACCTTGATAAAAAGTAAAATAGCCGACAGGCTTTTTATCCTCTGCAGTTAAGCTCTCATTGCGTATGATTTTCCGTGATACATGCCATTTAAACAAATACTGATTGTGGTAAACCATCAGGCGATGATTTTCGGGCTTCCAAACATCATCTTTGAACTTGAAATACAAGTCAGCAATGGGCAATGAACCTTTATGCGCTGTGCCACAGAACGGACATTTGGGTTTGGATGTATTATCAAACACATACCATTTTTCATCACAATTCGGATTGGCACAAGGTTGGATTAAATCTACTGTTCTCAGCAATGCCGTTTCCCATTCGTTAGCAATCGGTCTTACAATCGGGTTGTGCAAGCCGTTGATAAATGCTCGTTTGAATAAATCCGACAAATAAGGTCCTGTGACGGTATAAGGCAGCTTTTCTGGGTTACCCCAAAAATTGTCCCATTTTCGCAGTTGGTCAGTTTTTACACGGTTAGTTTTGTCAGTTGGATGTTCAGTAAACATCGCCTTTTCGCCCATTGCCAATAGTTCGTCTTTTTCGCTGTCTAAATCCCAAATTTTTCCACCACGCAATGGATGTCGTCTTAGCAAGTACATATAAATCAGCACTGCTAAAGCATGTAAATCGGTTTTTTGGTTGGGCAGAATACGGTTTGGGTCGTTGGTTTTCAAATGCTTTGTCTTTAAAACTTCGGGAGCGATAAAATCAGCTGTTCCAATAACTTCGGGTGGAAACAAACCGGGAACAACCAAACCATCCAAGTCGATGATATTGGCGGACTTACTTACAGGATCAACTAAAACATTATTATAAGACAGGTCCGAATGGGCTAAGCCCATTTGGTGCATTTTTTTGACACCTCGGCAGATGTTGATAGCAATCTGAAAATAACTTAACCAATCGCCCAGCTCTGATTTATCCAAAGAAAGTGGGTACTGCTTATTTCTGAACGAGGGAGAAGTAAACCATTTACCAACCTTTTCGCCTCCTTTTATGGTATCATTTGTTCCATATCCTTTCGAAAAGAAAAATTTAGAATTATAAATCGGCACAACTACGCCTGTTTTCCCGTTTTTCTCCACTGCATCGAAAGGCCATCTGTATATTTCATCCAGGAAATAATCAGAAGCATTGCCTTTTTTGATATTATCCAAATAGAGCGTTACAATCCGCTTTATCCTGTCCTTTTGATTAAAATCCAACCTTTCTCTGAAAAAAGCGACGACATATTTTCTATTTGGAGCAAAATATACATCTTTTACTCCGCCTTGTTTCGGATTGCCGTCATCTACGTACTCATACGTTTTTGAGGCATCGATGACAGAAGTTACCTTTATAATGCTCATAATTTAATAGACTATTGCCAATGTTCTGTCATCATGGTTGCCTTTGCTCCAAAAGTCCAACCATTGCAAAAGTTTCTTTTCTATTCCATCATTTTGTACAAAATCCACTTTTATCTTATCTTCATTTTCGCCGTCCAGGTCTTGTAAAAAGCCTGTCCAGATCGTGACATCTTCCAATTTATTTTCAGTGACAAACTTGGGGTCATAAATACCGTCCGTCATCAAAAACAGTTTATCAAAATCCTCGAATCTGTTTATCGAAAACCTACTCCCCATAGTAGGATTATTAAAAATTTCGGGCATCGTGATAAAACGTGTCCCTCCGCCAAATTCACCTACATCCAATGTGTTTAACAGCTTTACATCCTGATTGGCGTTCAATACAACATTTATCGGGCAGTCGCCTACTCCGAAAGTCAATGCCACATACCCGAAATCAAATTTCTTGCACAGCGCAAAAATCAATGTGGTATTCAAATCTTTGAGGTTAATTTCTTCCTGCTTCGCAAAATCAATCATTTGCGTGTGCAGATTGCGCACCTCTTTGTAGAGCGCATTGATAATGGAAGATTTATATTTCAGTTTTTCATCTTCGGGTTGGGTAGCTTCGGTTTCTGTCTGTAATACAGTTTCTTCCGTTGTTTCTTTTTCTGTAAAATAGGCAACAACATCAGCAGTAAGACTTTTCAAGATTTCTTCATTCGCAAAACTATCGGCCATCAATTCCGTTGCCAATTTTGAACCTTGCCTTGCATACTTGGCCGAACCTGCACCATCTGCAACCGCCACAATAGCCCATCCGTCCACTAATTGCCTGACACAAAAATCGTCATCTCTAAAACTGCCTTCGTGCGCGTGCGAACGTCCTCGTTTTGATGCTATTACAATCTTTTTATCTAAGAAATCACCGGCAAAAACAGCTTCATCTGGTTTGGTGTATCTTGCTCCCTGGTCACTCGCCTTGTTCAGCCACAAATCTTTCGGATCCGCATTGACGATAAACGGAATAATTTTGATGTCCTCACTTTTGTTTTCATCTATCTGGTTATAGAAAATAAGATGCAAATCGACCGTATTAGCAACTGTCGGTGTTCCAAATATGCGATTAGTTTCAGCATCAAACTGCAATCCGATAGTAGCGAGATTACGAATTTCTTTGATGGCGATATTCGGAAATTCCTGCAAGTCAATCGTATAATCATACTCCTTCTTTGCATTGGCATTCGCTATGGACAAATGCTTTTCCTTAAATTCTTCTTTTTCTCTATACATGTCGAAGATTTCAATGATTTGATTTTTAATACCCGAAACTGACTTCGCCAACTCCGCTATTTTGGCATTTTCAATCAATTTAGCAATCGTGTTATTGGCGATCTTATTCAGCTCGATGCTGTTTTCGGCTAATATTTGCTTTAGAAGTGCTTCCATTGGCTATCCAAGTGTTCTGTTAATATCAAATCCGCTCTCTCCACGTCCGTAATAACCTGTATTTCCGCACCATGGACAAGTCGCTTCGCCATCGCCCGAAATACAATGAATACCCCCGCAAATACAATGGGCTATGCCTATCTGATTACCGCAGCAAGGACAACTTGGATTTCCATACAATTCATCCGAGGAAATTTTAAGGGAATAATCTTTGTCGGTTGAATATTCTTTGTACAGCTTTTCATCGATTTTATACGCGCCCTCCAATCTGAAAACCCGTGTCTGAAAATCCGCAATGCCCGAATATTCCGAAGATTGCTTAAACTTTACCAAGTACAGTTTGTCTGTCTGTGAACATTTACCATTCAGCACCACAAAATTTTCATCGGGAATGGTATGTTTTTTCGATAAATCTATTTTCTCGACCACTTCCGAATTAACTTTGCTTAGATTGATACCGCCCAAATTTGTGCTGTTGATATTTTCGCTGGTCGCTTTGATAGAGGCCGTTACCCATTTGAAAAACTCCTTGTAAGAATTAGCATCAGTATTATTAAACCGCAATACATTGTCGGACAGTTTCCCCAACAAATTGTAATTGGTGTTTTCTCCAATGGAAATTGCCACCAGATTGGTTTTCCTCCGGTAATTGGCGTTCCAACGTTCGATTTCGTTATCGGTATTATCGGTAGGAATACCATCCGTAAACAGAAATACAATCGGTTTCCAGTCACCCTTCTGCTCATAAGTGGCTTTGGTTACTTCTTTGTCAATAGCATTCATCAATTCATTCATACCACTTGACAAGGATGTACCGCTACCAATCGGAATTTTCGCAGGATAAAACGTAATCACATCCTGCAAAGGTGTAATCACTTTACCCTTTCCCGCAAAACCGATAATAGAAACCCAAACAGTTTCCAAGGCGTATGGGTCGGTTTTCAGTTCTTTGATAATGGTTGCAATCCCATCCTGTACTTGTTCGATCGGTTCGCCAACCATTGATTCGGAAACGTCAATTAAAAAGTATATGGGTAATCTTCTCATTTATTAATATTTAAGATATTATGCTAAAAATCCTTTTATTGCTGCTCCAAGAAGTCCAAGTGTTATAAAGAATGCACTAATAGACCACCCAAGTTTTTTCATAAAAAGTTCATATCTGCTGTTAACATAATGATCTCTTCTTGAAAGAAAATAACCAGCATATTTCCAGCTAAAAAAGGCCATTAATGAGGAGATTGTGAAAATAACCCCTATTAGCAAAACCGCTAATATTTCATTTGGATGTGTCATATAAGTTTTTTTTAGTTCAATATTCAAACCTTTACACAACAATGTTTAATTCACTTGGCGGAGGTGGCAAAGTCATCGATTCGCCCGTACCTTGCGATTTACTACCCATTTCTATTGAAGAACTTACCCATTTAAAGAAGGTGGTCAGTGTATTCGAATCGGTGGTATCGAGTTTCACGACGTCATCCGTTAGCTCCTTCAAAAAACTGACTTCTGCTTTCGGCCCGGCTGCACAACCGACAATCATACCAAAATCCAGTCTCTTTACTTTCGGAATAAACACTCGGTATTTTTGCAAATCAGAGGGTTTTCCGTCCGTGAAAATGAATAGTAATGGCTTCCAATCGCCTTTGCGTTCGATAGTACCTTTTATCAGTTCTCTGTTGACCAAACTGCACATCATTTCCAATGCCTGTCCCGTATGCGTAGGTCCACTTTCAGGACATTGAATTTCCACAGGTTGAAAACTTGCCAAATCCGTCAACGGCACAATGTTTTGCACTTCTCTGTCAAAAGTAACCACGCTGATATGCAACGAATCCATCGCTTGCGGGTCGGTACGTAGCATATTAACCAAGCCATTAAAACCATTGTTTAGGGCTTGGATAGGCTCGCCACGCATCGAACCCGAAGTGTCCAATAGGAAATAGGCTAATAGTCTTCTGTTCATCAAGAGTTAATTAATTTCATTATCAGATTTGCCACAACGAGAATCAAAAAGAACAGCCCAATAACTTTCCAAACTGTTATTTTCTTTTTGAATATTTTAAGGATTAATAATGCTAATCCAATTATAAATGCTACTACAACGAGTATTAAAATGATTTCTGAAGCCCCAAGACTACTTAATATCAATCCGTTTTTCATATTATATTCTTATTTACGCTACAATTACTAATTCAGACGGTGGCGGAGGCAATTGGTCTAAGCCTGTTACTTCTTTTCCCGATTCTTCTACTTTGGTCGAAGATGTCGAGATAGAAGCCGTTACCCATTGGAAAAATTTAGAAATACTTTCCGAATCGGCATTATCCAATCGCACTACGGATTCTGTAATTTGTCTAAGTACCGCGTCATCAGCCCCACTTCCCGCTGCACAACCTACAATCAAACCTTTATTTACCGATTTCAACTTCTTTAATCCCGATTGCCAATCATCGGTCGGAATACCATCGGTCATAATAAAGGTCATAGGCTTCCAATCGCCTTTTTGCTCTAAAGTGGTTTTTGTGATCTCGGTTTGCAACTTGTCCGCCAACAAACTCAATGCTGAACCCAAAGCTGTTACCCCTTGAGCCTTAATATCCACCATTTGAAAAGAAGCCAAATCCGTCAACGGAACAACTTGTTTGGCATCGCTGTCAAATGTGATAATACTTACATACGCAGTTTCAATAGCTTGTGGGTTTTGCCGTAAAGAATGCATCATCATTTGTACGCCATTTTTTACGGCTTCAATAGGTTCTCCGGTCATGGAACCAGAAGTATCCAATAGTAGATATACGGGTAATCTTCTCATCGTTTATTTCTTTTTAAAAAGCATATCCAGAATCAGTTTTCCCATTTTTCTTTCAATCCCAGCCTTTGAGGTAGGGATGCCTGTTTTCTTCGCAAAACTTTGTTTTGTCGCAGTCACACCCAAAGCTAGTTTCCAGGAGAATGAAAAACCATATTTCTTTCTATTTGTCATTTAGATTATATTCGATTATTCTTTATAGATAATTCTGCTGTACAGTTCTGACTGTTTCTTCCAGTTTTCTGTCTTTGGTCGGTTCGCCAATAGCATTGAATTTCCACTCATTGCTTCTTTTGTAAAAAACACCCATTACCATAGAGACGTGCCCTGCAAAGCCTTCTCCTTTTGCAATATTATACGTTGCAAAAACGTCGTTTACCCTCGTAGGTGTTCCTTCGTAAATGCGTATGGAAGCAAATGGAATTGTTCCAAAATCGTGTCCCCGGAAACTATTCAGAACAAAAGCTACGTATTCCACAGATGAATGCAGTCTCGAAAAATCCAATGTGATGATTTCATTATCTAAGCCGTCATCGCCGTCCATATCACCTGTCAAATCATCGCCACTATGTTTTATAGCGCCATCTTTTGATTTTAAGTTTCCAAAATAAACGACATCTAACACATTTTTACCGGCATCTAATAATGCACAGCTTGCGTCCAAATCCACGGCTTCTTTTGATATACCGCCAAGCCATCCCTTTTTCTCTATTGCTCCCCAGTTTACGCCAACACATATATTTTGAAGAATAGCGCCGTTGTCCTTTTTAAGGTTAATTCTTTGACCTTTTTGTAGATTGATTGCCATAACTGATTAATTGTATTTATTTAAATAGTCTTCCAACCCACCTTTCATTCCTACACCAACAGCTTCAAATTTCCATTCTCCGTTTCTTCTATAAATTCTTCCGAATTCTACCGCAGTCTCAATAGAAAAATCTTCTTCTAACTCATATTTCAACAATTCCTGATTGGACGAAGCGTCTACAATGCGGATAAATGAATTACGTACCTGGCCAAAATTCTGACTTCTGACATCAGCTTCGTGAATGGTTATGACAATACAAATTTCAGTTGCATGATTTTCTATTTTTGACAGATCGACAATGATCTGTTCATCATCACCGTCACCATCCCCCGTTAGATTATCTCCGGTATGAATGACCGCATCATTCGGAGATTTTAAGTTATTGTAGAAAACAAAATGTTGGTCTGATAGCATCTTTTTGTTTTCACCAAGAATAAAAACCGAAGCGTCCAAATCGAATGCACTTCCGGTGGCGGAACTATTTGTGTCCCATCCTAATCCAACAATAAATTTTGGAGCATTGATATTTTCTCTCTGCCCTTTTTGTAAGTTGATTGCCATAGCTTATGATTTATTTTTGTTATGTTATATTGATATTCTTCAATGCGATGATAATTATTGCTGATAGCCAGATTTAAAAGTTTGGTCAGCTGTACCGATGAAATATGATGAAGCATCCTATCAAAATCTGCATTGTCCATCAGTAAAATGTATTTCACTATTCTTGTATTGAATTGGAAAAAGGCACCATTTAAAACCTCTATAAGTTTGTCCACGGTTTGTATAGCAAAGTAATTGTAATGGTTTTCGATATTCGGATGAATGTCAGAACTCATTAATTCCGCATAATAGATGAAGACAAACGTACCTGACACATCAAATTGCGCTAATATTTTATTCACTGTCTTTTCGTGACTCCCGGTAATTTTTATATCGTCAATAAACAGACAGAATTTACCATCGACAAAATGCTTGTCTATGTAGTAGGTATCATTGGCAATCAAATTCATCCGCTGTTCAAAATCCATATTTCCATAGTCCTGAACATAGGTTTGATTGCGATAAATCTTACTTTCGATACAGGCCTTTTTACCATTATTATATAAAAATCGATTCAGATTTTCTTTAAAATAGGAACACAAGAAGTTGGATGCAGTAGGAATAGCAGAATAAGGACTTGGGAACAATATGATTTCCGTTTGCTCCAGTAATAAACTACCATATTCCGTTATGAACTCCTGAAACAGTTCTTCAGCAAATTTTTTAGCATAAAATGTATCTCCAAATTTGAACCGGCTGTATTCCGATTTATTAAATGGACAATTTTCCTTTTGATATATTTTGTGTAAACTAAATCTATGTGCCATCAGGTCAATTGTTAATTAATACCGACTGAAAGCCAATATTTCTTGCCCCTGCCAAATCTGCTGTTTCGCTGTCCCCTATATGTACGATATCTCTCCTCGTTATTGTTTTAAAGGCGCTTATCTTTTTATACGTCAGCTCAAACATCTCCTTGTTCGGTTTTGAATACCCTGTTTCGTCTGAATACAATTGGAAAGAAAAGAATGGCGTTAATTCATAATGATCTAAGATTTGTCGTAATGTCTTACCATAAATAAATCCTGTGTTACTCATTATACTCATTGTTTTGCCATGAATGTTTATTTCTTTCATCGTATGATGGATTTCAGGATACACCAGCACCGGTTTATATTCAAAAAACAACTCCTCGCTTATTTGACAAAATTCCAAAACCTTGTCATTCCGAACATTCGCCATATCAACTCCCAACTGGTTCAAAATCAGCAGATAGATTGCATTTCTATCAAAATGCACACCTGTTGTTTCACCTATTTTATTGCTCAATACGTCATAATAGCGTACAACAGCCTGTACCTGTTCAAGACTTAGAGAGACCGAAAAAAAATCTTTCAATAATTCATCTCTTTTTCTCTTATACAATGGATTAGATCTAATGAGTGTAAGCCATAAATCAAAAGAAAAGTGTTGATATAGGGAGATATCGATTTTCATCTTATGGATTTATTTAGAGCCAGCAGTCCATCTCATTCCCCAATCGTACTTTTTATCACAATCGGCATGTGAATCATGAAAAGTGACCAGTTTTTTTACACCAATTGAACTGGGGGTAAAAAGGACTTCCGCTATAGCACAAAATTTATAATAGCTTCTTTGTTTTCCCATTTCTACTTCTATGTCAGGGTTTCCGGGAACTTTTACCGTCACGACAGCATTCGTTTCTTGCCATTTAGCTACCCCGTCATAGATGAAACAGTAGATAACCATTCTTTTTATATCCTTAATTCCTTGAGGATTAACGATAATATTTTCGCCCGAACCGCTACCTGCCCCCCTATCGTCCCCAGTATGCCAAATCCAAGGAATGGCTGTATATCTACCTTGCCGGGTCAATTTATTTTTAGGTCCCCCATGTCCTTTTGAAAATTGCAATCCGTCTATTACCGTTTTTTCACCATTATTTAATTCATAAAAGCACCCGAGGTCCAAGTCAATATCCTGATTAAATAAACTGGCGAGAAATCCCTTTTTACTTCCTTTAGACCAATTGAGGTTAATGATGATTTCCTGTGTAAAGCTTTCTTTTTTAGAAAGATCAATAAAATGTGTATCTCCCTGTTTTTCTAGCGTAATTTTCTGTAGATTTATTGCCATAATTGACTATTTTATAATTTGACCGTTATAATATTTTGATAAGAAGAAAGCCAAATCTTCTTTGTAACCGATTCCCGAAGCCTCGAATTTCCATTGTTGGTTTCTTTTGTAAAGCCTTCCAAATTCTACCGCAGTTTCGATAGAAAAATCTTCCCCTAATTCGTATTTTGCCACTTCCTGTCCGTTGCTGTCATCCACGATGCGTATGTAGGAATTACGAACCTGACCGTAGTTCTGCTTTCTTACTATGGCTTCATGGATAGTTACCACAAATAAGATTTCGTTGATACGAGCGTCAACTTTCGATAAATCCACTTCAATGCTTTCATCGTCTCCGTCTGCGCTGTTGCCTCCAGTTGGATCATCTCCTGTGTGATGTAATGCTCCATCCAGAGAATTGGTATTACCATAAAAAACAAAAAATGATTCATTCGGAATTTGCCGTCTTTCGTCGATCATAAATGCAGAGGCATCTAAATCGAAGTCATACCCTGTTCCTTCATTCGGATCCCACCCTAAACCAATGGTCATTTTGCTAAGACCAATGTTAATTTTCTGACCTTTTTGTAAGTTTATCGCCATTGTAGTTTTTAATTTTTATCAATATCCTCTATTATATACACGAAATTTAATCTCTTAAAACAGAGAGCTTTTCTTAGTCATTTTTATTTCTCACTAACCTTCTATTCTCATAGCTGGCAAGTTAAAGCACGCTATCATTGCGGTAATTAACACCCCAAAAATACCTTGCAGGAAAATCTTGCTTATACGGTTTCCCGTAATCCCTCCTAAAAACTTTGCAATACTTTTGTCTGGTAATAGGCCAAGGCAAGCTAAGGCTGATGAAGTTGACATTTGATCAATCGATTCCTATATGCCGCCGCGAAGCCCCTATACGGCGGGTAATACATGCAAAAAGCGTGGGACTTTAACCGATGTTCGCCTGGATGGTACCTGAGAAGACCCACACAACGAACAGGCTAAAGCCCACGCTTCCGCATGAGCAGTAACACTATCCGTTCCCTTGTGTTTGAAATTTCTCAGGTTTCTCCAGGGGGAACTTTTAGCTAACGCTTATTTATAACTTCGATTTTCCTTTTTTCCGATATTATCTGATGTTGGTCTATTGCAAACATAGCCAAATTCGACATTCTACACAATAATCGCCATACATTTTTACATGCTTCTCCCATTCAAACACCCAGCCGGTTATTCGCGCCCCATCCCAAGATAAAGCAAATTGGGCTAAATCAACCCGATATCCTTGCAATACGCAACCAACTGCTCGTTTTTGGAAAAATCGAATGCCTCTTTCATTGCATTGAGGCGCTTCTCCACACTGCTCAGGCTGGACGGCCGAATGTTCTTCTGCTGTAGATAGATGGGAATATCCTTTTGTAGCAGGCCTTGAGACAACAGTGAGATGATGGCTACATCAAACTCACTGAACTCGTATGCATTGGTTTCTCTAACAACCTGTTTTAAATCGGGAGATAAATACGTTCTATGCTGGTAAACCGCCTGCAGCGCTTCTTTCAAGTGCTGCGCATCACGCCGTGCCTTCCGCACATAACCGTCTATGGGCAGTGCTTTAAACAGCGCATCCACCACGGCCGACCGCCCTTCTGCCGAAAACACGATGATTTTGAGACCGGGTTGGATGGCTTTCACGGCCGGGATGAGCTCTTCCCCGCTCCGCAGCCGCTGGGCATAACTATCCTCCTCGAACGAGAGGTCAGTAATCAGCAGCTCATACGGCTGGCCATTCCGAACGGCGTTACTGATCCACGATAAGGCATCGTCGCAATAATACACATATCGGGCATCCGCAACGCCTAGTTCCTCCAGTGTTTTACGTACAGAGATATTGGTGCTCTCATGGTCTTCGGCAATCAATACTTTTTTAAACATCTGTCATCGATTTTCTTAAGCGATCGGGAGATTCACGTCTATTCTCAGTCCTTTTTCTCCCCCGCTCACAAAGGTAAGTTGCCCACCAAGACGCTCAATACGGGAACCCGTATTGACCAATCCGTTCCCCTTTTTAAAGGAATGCGGCAGCCCTACCCCATTATCACTATATAAGATGTACAGCTGGTCCGCCGTTTTTTGAAACCGCACTACCACGTCCGTGGCATCACTGTGCTTCCGCATATTGACCATCAATTCCTGCAAAACATGGCCAACCTCTGCCTGTACCTCCGTCCCGATGTCTTGCCACAACTCGGGCGTGTTACCGACTATGATGACTTTGGTGGACTCCGTAGCGAACGATTTGAGCAGGTCGGCGATCCACTCGTGCCCCCCGTGCAGCACACCGGCAGGTTCATCGGTTTCGTAAGAGATATCACGCGATTTTTCATACATCTCCTCTAACCGATCAAGTATACCCTCCCTGTCTACCTGCTCCTGATTCTCCACTTCGGCCATCACACGGTATATACCATTGGCAACAACATCATGTATTTTCTTGGAAGTTTTGAGCCGATGGGCATTAATGCGGTTTTGCGCTTCGAGTGCCAACCGTTGCGCCCGTTTCCGATGCCAGAAAATACCTCCTCCAGCCGCCAGCATCATCAACGCGATGGCCGCACCGATCCACATCCGTTGCCGCGTCATTTGGTATACTTTCTCGGCGTTTTCCTTTTGCAGCCTAAGGTTATCCGCCTTATTCTTTTCCACTTCGTAGCGGATAAGCGCAAATTGGTTTTTGGCAGCAGCACGGGCGAGCTGGATACTGTCAGTAAGAATTTTGTAGGTTTCAAAGTAGTGCTTTGCAGAATCAGACGAACTAAGGCGTATAAGCCGGTAGAGCGCACGAATTTGATCATCGGCATGTTTGGCAGCTATTGACGTAGCATGTAGTTTGCGCGCGTAGTATATTGCTGAATCGGGATACCGATCGACATAATAATCACTCAAATGCAGGTAACTTGACCCCAGTCCCGACAGGTCGCCATTTCTCTCGCGGATGTGCAACGCCGTTAAAAAATCGGGTGCCGCATCGTATTGGGGATCCTGACGCCAACGGGCAAGCGCTAAATTTGTCAACAGCCGGGCATAACT
This sequence comes from Parapedobacter sp. 2B3, assembly GCF_041925275.1. Lineage (NCBI taxonomy): Bacteria > Pseudomonadati > Bacteroidota > Sphingobacteriia > Sphingobacteriales > Sphingobacteriaceae > Parapedobacter > Parapedobacter sp. 2B3. The sequence continues at coordinate 23,967 of NZ_JBHEUZ010000009.1, forward strand.
GCCGGATTGGCGATCGGCTCCTTCTTGTATGGATTCATAGATGGCTATTGCTTTGCCAAATTCTCCTTGGTTGTGTAATGCTCGGGCTTTATTAGTTAAATAGGTAAGCTCAGTAAGCGAGTCGCTGGCGTAGCGAAGGGCCAAATCATAAAAAGCGATGGCACGGTCATATGACTTTAAATAAAAGGTAGCGATACCGATATTGTTATAGATAGCAGATAGGTATTGGGCGTGAGACGGTGCAGCGATCTTGAAAAACGACAGTGCCTCTAGCGATGTTTCCTGAGCCCCATAATAGTCACCATGGTTGCTTTGCATGATGGCCATCTGCAAAAGGCAATAACCGGCACGAAGACTATCCCGATTATCGGCAAAAATTTCCTTGGCCTTGCCAAACGCAGCAAAAGCACTATCAACTTTGCCCTGCTCCGAAAACGCAAGTGCCTCGGCGTAAAAATCATTCTCAAGGTTGCCTTCCTCCATTGTCTTGTCGGGAACAGTACACGACAATAAAATGAAGAAGAGCATGTACTGTAAGGGTATGCTTTTCAATCAAGTCATAATTTTCGCCTAAAACTAATTAAAAAATAAGGAATAACCCACTCCGCTTATAGGAAAAGAGGCTGTCCTTTTCGAGAGACAGCCTCTTAAACTATACACCTTAAGCAGTTTCAAAATTAAGGTGCCGGAGTGGGCGGGGGCGGTGGAGGTGGAGGTACCGTCTGCCCAGTGTCGCCACTATGATCATCATCATGGCCATTGGTAGATTGTGCCGTTGGTTGGCCATTGCCCGCAGACGAACCCGACGGAGAACCCAGCCCAAGCAAAAGGGCTAAAATAATATACCACATGTTTCAAAAAATTTGAAGTCAAAAACTGGGTAGGCCAGGCGCACCGCGCGCATGGTTACTACCATGGTTTCAGAAGGCCTTCTGAATTTTTTGGGAAGTGGTGAGATTCCATTACGGGTGCTGGCAACTGCTTCCCAAACCGGCTACCGGCCACCGTAACTTCTTCTCGGTTTGAAATCGGTTTTGTATCTTTATCCCAGTAAGGGACCAATAGCTACTTGAACTGATTTCGGAAGCAAACATACAACACACAACATGTTATATATCAGATATTTCCGATGTTTCCAATCTTTCCTTCGTCCTTCCGGATTTTCCTACAGGTTTCCGGAATTTCCGATTGATTTCCGAGGCGTTTCCGGGGCAGTACCTGCTATTTCCCATTACGGTTTACCGTATTTCCGCGTGGGCCGGTTGACTTAATTTTGAAGCGATGTTTGAAGAATTTAAACAAGAAGTACTAGCAGCCTACCTCGCGATGCGGGATGGACACGTGTTACCCCTAGATTTGGAAAACCTGACGCGAAATGGCCTAAAACGCCATGCACAACGCATACTCGCCGACAGGTACGACCGGAAAGATGACGAGGTTATCCGGCAATTCTTCGATCCACAAAATGGGCGCGCAACCCACGAAGAGCGCATTGAACATTTCGAATTGGATGGGTTTAGGCCGCTGGTCCTATTTATGCAGGAGCGGACGAGAAATCCGCATGAACGGGTTGTAAAAATTCTCGCTTGGCTGATTGATTTCGAGCCGAGGCCATATGCAGAATGGCAAAGGATGAGGCATGGCGAACGCGAGGCGACGAATGACAGCGAAGTGGCCCCCGGAGGACATCAAACGGCAGGTACCGAAATCGGGGGCGATAAACTAAAACCCGAAGGGCCTACCCTGCCACCGGATCCAGAGCCCGGCACAACCAAAGTTCCACAAATCAAGCGCGTATGGTATTTCGTAGGTACCGCTATATTATTATTGTCCGGTATGACCGTCTATTTCGTGATATGCCGCCCCGAATGCCTGGATAAGCAATGTATGCATTGGTTCAACGACCGCTATGTGGCCGTTTGTTGCGGCAAGCAACTACCGGGAGTTACCGTGGTGGCCCTCAATCCACACGAACTGGAGCATTTCAGGAAAATAACCCGAACAGATACACTGACGGCCGCACATGCCAATAAAGTATGGTACTCCAAAATCGACAATAACGTTGAATTTTTCACAGCTCCGGCGGCCCATCACCCCGTATATCGAGATCGATCCCTAAAAGCCGCCACCGTAGGTATTATAGAGAAATATGCGGGGCGGCATCGGCGTAGTGATTGAGCGCGCAAAACTTCCGCTGGTTGCCAAAGTCGCTTCCGACTAAAAGCCGGGCACAGAAAACGGCGTGTACCCTGTCGGGTCAAAGCTATATTCGCCATCCTCGATGCCGGTAACTGCTATCGCAAATCCGCTACCGGTAAGTTTATACATCAGATAAGTCACTCCGTTTACCTGAATATACCCCACGTTAAAGAAGCCCACGCACGCAAACTCCTCGGGCGGCAGCAGTACGTCGGTAGCTGGCACGAGCCATATGTTCATTTGCGCGCCATCATCGTCCGTACCGGTATATTCCTCCGCGTACAGTGCTGTTTGCAGGAACCGTTCGCGTTTGCCCGTCTTCTTGAAATCGCGATGGAAACGCTCAAGGTTCTCCACATCTTCCGGCGATACGCCGTAGGTCATCCCGATGGGCATATCCATAACCCATTTCTTTCCCTCAGGATCGACCATGTAGGTTTTCATAACGCGGTGCTGCATGAATGCATCCACGCGCACAGCCCCTTCCAGCGGGGCCATCGCCTGGAAGGATTCGTTGGGCATAAACGCCTCGCCCTGCTTGATGTTCAGGAAAAAATAGCCGGTATAGGCCTCCCCGTCGGCATTGGCCGTAAAACTGATCCGCTTGGTGTTGTTCGGAAATGCAAAACACCCATGGTCAAGTACGTATTGCTTGAAATCAAAACCCTCGCCGAATTGCGCCGCTCCCGCACCGCTGTATTTCCGGTCAATGGATTCGAGCGACTGGCCCTCCTCGATCACTGGTGCGCAATCCACCAATACGAGCACTGCCCCGGTTTCAGCAGCCGCAAAGAAATTGTTCTTATTCAACAGCTGATCGATCTCAGCGCGCGTTAGGGCTACCGAGTAAAACGTGCAGCCCGCTTCAGCAACACATGTTGCCACCGTCTCGGTTTTGATGACCTCACTCTCTTTCGATTTGCAGCTAAGTGCCATCACCACGCAAACCATTAGTCCGGTTCTAACATGCATTATCGCTTTATTTATTGTCATAATCCTCTAAGTTTATTTCATAATAGTTATCTGAAATCGCGGTCAGCCGATGGCGTACACGGTGTGTCCCCGATTCGGTATCGGCGGCAACCTCGATTTTACCGGCCGGCACATGGGGCATGAAGTGCACCGGCAGTTTGGCGTCGGCGATCCGTCTATTGAAATAGACAAGTGCACGCATATCCACCGTGGTATCGGCCAGCCAAACCATGCTGCGCTCTTCCGTTTGCTGGTAATCCACCTGATAGGCTACGGCTTGCAGGGTAGGCCAGCCGTAGTCGTTTTCACCAAAAGCGCGCGTGTCCCCGACGGGTTGCAGCCACCCGGCGGGCCCGGCTTCGGGCTGGGGAAAATCGAGCGTATCACGCAGTAAGGTACGACGCCCCCCTTCATCGCGATAAGCGGTGATGTACTCGCCCGTAGGCAGCGCCAGCACCCAATCGGCCATTTCGTCTGTACCGCCGTATGTTTCAGCAGTAAGCAGCCAAGCGCCCGTGCTATCGTCCTGGTAAACCGTCATCTCGCCGGATCGGCCGTGTTCGCCTTCAGGTATCCACGTGTTTTCATAGTCCCAGTGCCACGAATGGTAAAACGTATATTTCCCTTGGATTGGTGGATGATCGGCCTCTACGGAAGCCACCGAGGCAGCTGGCGAGGCAAGCGCAGCGGCAGACTGCCGCGCTTCGGGCAAACTGCACGCGCTAGCAAGCAGCCCGAGCCCCATTACTAAACGGACTTGAACCATTCCTGATAATATTTTCCCATTACAGGTACCGCCTTTTCCTGCCCGTTGAGGGCGGCGATTAACCCCATCACCCAGCAAACGAACAGGAAGATTACCCCCACGATGCAGACAATCCACCCGAGGATAGGGATAATGTTAATCATGCCCAGGGCCAGGCCGGTGAGCATAATACCGAGGCTCTGCCGGATATGGTAGGCGGCAAACGGCTGTTTCTTTTCGTTGTTCATCACAAACGCTGCGATAAGCCCGATCAACGTAAGGTATGCGATGATGGCGATGGATTTGTCTGGTTGCTGCTCTCCGGCTACGGATTGCAATTGGTTGTTCTCCATGGTTTATTTCTATGTATGTTTTTCTTAGTTGCAGGCATCCAGTAGTCTTCGGGCCAGTTCAATGGCCACGGCCTTGTTTTCGTCGTCCGTGTCTTTGGCATCCACCTGCAGGTCGAATTTCACGCCGTTTTCCAGTACCACCAACTCCCGGGTCTCCACATTCCAAACAGCAGCATCGCCCAGTCCCTCCACCTTGCGGTAGCCCTCGGCCACTTTCTTAAAGGCATCACGAAGCACTCCCGTGGCTTGTTTGGCTGTTTTCTTGTCTACACCCTGCTTCTCCAGGTTGCCCAGCGCTTCCTGCGCATCCGGGTCGGCAACTTTCCCTTCGTGCATGTCTTCCAGCACCTCGTCAACCAAGGCATCCTCTTCCGTCGTCAACGCGCGATAGGAATCGTTGAACTGCTTCAGCGACATCGCTTTGATGCTACCCAGCTGCACATTATCCTTAAACGGAAGCGTATAGCCACCCCGCTCGCGCACACGTTGGTTGTCGAACGTGTAATTGACGCTGTGGTGTTCGGGTTTCATGATTTTCGTGTATTTCACGTCCATCTTGCTTTCGTCAAACCCCGTCAGCGCCAACACCATGTCTTTGGTGAGCAACTCGTCGTATTTTTCCTGGTAAGCTAGTAGGCATTTGTTCCCCCCGGACGCATCCGGGTCTGCCTCACGGCGTTTCTCGGCGGTTGCGATGGCATCGTTGATGTCAATGCCGCCGATTTTCCCACCGTCGCTCTTGTTGCTTCCTTCGCCGCAGGCGCTGACCGCCAAGCCCATGGCGACCATCGGAATCAGGAATGTGTTTTTGTTCATGGGTTTTCTATCGTTAGTTGTTTTTGGATTTCACAGGTAACAATTCATCCGGGTTGCCCTTGGATTTGACCGGGAGCAGGTCATCGTTCTGTCCCTTGGACTTCACGGGTAATAAATCATCCGCGGGGTCACCTTTCGACCGGACCGGAAGCAGGTCATCCTCCTCCGTTTCACCGAGTGGGTCCCCAGCCTCTTCACCGTCCGCCGCCATGCAGGCAAACGATACCGGCACGGTAACATGGCACGGATCATGCGCCGGAACGGTTACCGTGATCTCGAAAGCCCCCTCAATCAATTCATCGTTTACGATGGTTGCATTATACACCAACTTCATCGGGCTCGCCATCCCTCCACCGAAATCCATCACGCCCCGGAACCGGTTGGGCGCCACGGTTACCCAGCGCATATTGGCGTTGTCCAGCAAAAACTCAGGCCGGAAAGGCTTGGGAAACCTGATGGCACCCGCCTGCTGAATACCCTGTATACGGCTCACGTATGTCCCTACATCCACCACACAGGGCGACGCTACCGGCGTGCCGGTGCCCCCCTCCCATTTACCATCCCTGGGCTGCACCTGCGGATCGAACAGGTATATCATCGTATAGCCGTCGCCGCCATACAAGCGATCCAGCTCACTACGCGTCAGTTCGCGTTCAATGTAGGTCTTCCAATCGCCTCCCACCTTCGCATGCACCAGCAGGTCGTCATTGCCAATGGAAGAATACACGTTATCGGTGCCTAAAACCACGTCCATTTCTTCGCCCGTCACATCCAGCAACCGGAAGGTACACCCTTCTCCGGAGATGCACGTTGCCTGCAATACGTTGTCTTTTCCGTGAGCCGCGGCCATTGTTAAAAGTCCAACGGCCAACATTGTCGATAAAACCTTCATCTTTTTATTGATTATCAAAAACCAATTGAGCAAACGCAATCGCCTTCTTTTTATTTACTTCGGGATCATCCCCGAAGTTCGTGGTAACAGTAAACGCTACGCCATCTGCATACACATGAAGTACCTGCGTGGGCATTTCCCACACGGCGGCATCACCGACACCTTCGAGCGGCTGCAGCGATAGGCTTTTCGCCGTTTCGGCGAGATAGTTGGCCTGCGCAATCGCTACATCGGCATCTACCGACTCATCATTTACCAGTGCATCGATGGCTGCCTTGATACCTACCGACGTGCCGTACCGCTGGTTGAAGGTTTCCATATCCATGGCTTCGATGTTGGCCAAGCCGACCGAATGGTGCCTGAGTACGCTCACCGCCTCGCCCGAAAGCGTGGTAAAGGATATGGTGCCCGGTGCCTCCCAATGGAAAGCCATTTTTTTTAGCGCGGGGTCCTTGTCATAATCTTCCACATGCCGTGCAATGCGTTCCGCGGGGATACCGGCCCACTCAGCGATATCACCGACGGCAATTAGTTGATCGGGATGCCCAGCGGCAGCCAGCAACGCAGCACCGTCAAATGACGAAGGAACCTCTGCTTTGTTTGCATTTCCCGCACAAGAAATGGCCATGCTCCCGCCCAACAGTAAGGCCGCGAGCCACTGCGGTGTACGATTGAAAATTCGTTTCATGGCTAACCAGCGGTTACTGTTGAATAAATTCCACGCGCCTGTTCTGTGCCTTACCGGCAGCCGTCGCATTGGATTCCACGGGTTCCGTTTCACCCTTACCATCGCTGGTAAAGCGCGACGCATCCAGTCCGAACTCGTTGACCAGCGCATTTTTCACGGATGCCGCGCGGCGGATAGACAGCGCCAGATTGGCTTCTTCCGCACCATCACTGTCGGTGTGGCCCACAATGTGGAAGTTGCCGGGCATTTCGCCGATGGCGTTGGCGATTTCATTCAAGGTAGCCCATGATTCGGGCTTGATACGCGCTGAATTAACGTCGAAATAAATCGTGCGGGAAATAAATTTCTTCTCGGCGGCGATTTCCTTGTTCACTGCTTTGGCAGTTACCGCACCGCCGCCGCCCACACGGATGTTGGTGATATACGTGCCATCGCCCCACATATTGTTTGCAAAAACCAACCCGTATGGTCCCGGTTTGGGAAGTCCATTGGGCAGGTCGATGTATTGGGTCTCGTTTACGTACAGGGCAATGGCTTTACCCTTCCGGGCGATGGAAACACGGTTCACCTCCCCATTCAGCCACCCATCCCGGTAGGTGCTATCGTGCAGCGTCATTTCTTCTTGCGAAAGATTGCCATCGTATTCCATCTTTGCGCCAAGGTTCAGCGAGCCTCCTCCTCCCGATGGATGGATATCCAATATAAGTTGTGGATCGGCGCTAAACCACTGATCGTAGGCGGCTCGATCGGTCATCTTTTGGACAATCACGACTTTCAGCCCGCTCATCATTTCGCTCATCGTTTCCGGATCGGCATACATATCAAACTCAATGGTAAAATTATCCGGAAAATCATTGAATGCATTCGGGAAACTCAGCCCTTCCGTCGGTGTGCGGAGCCACCTGTCCGCACTGCCGGCAATGGTGGTAATCGCCGGTTCACCTTTCGCGCCGGTAACCGTCCATTGTGCAGGGCCGCTACCCAAGGAGGTGTTTGCAAAATCCTCGAAAAACAGCGTCTTTTCGCCCGGCACGAAATCAAAATCGCGGTAAGTGCTGAAATCGGTATCGTCACCATCCGATGCGCCACCACCTGACGACTGCTTCCCGGGCGATTTTTTCGTACCCGAGGCACCTCCCTCTTCGCTTTTCTCCTTTTTCTTCTTGAATATCGATCCATCGAAGATTTTATCCAACGTATTGTCTACCTTCTGATCGATCTTGTCCTCGGTTTTCCGGATCGTGGTTTCCTTGGTTCGGTTTACAACGCGCTCACCCACCGATTCCTGGGCCAAAACCAGCTGGGCAATCAGTAAGACGGGCAATGCAAGCAATTTTCCTTTCATGGCAAATACAATTATTTTTCCATTAGTGTGCCGCCCGATGAAAAGTAAACATGCTGCCTAAAAAAAATTGAAACTTTTGTTTACTTTGCCGCCGATCAACTACTAATGGAAAAAGACAGCGTTCTTCTTGATGGATTGAAAAATGGCTCGGATCGTACAGTTATCCGGATATATGACGCTTATAAAGCCGACTTTATCCGTTTTGCGGCAAGGTACCCGCTAGCGTCTGAAGAGGTAACGGATGTTTACCAAGATGCCGTGACCGTACTTTGGGAACACGCCCAGCGGGGCCGGCTGGATGCCCTGAAGAGCAGTATCAAAACCTACCTGTTTGGCGTAGGCAAATACATGCTGTTAAACCGGCTGAAAAAGACAGCGAAGCAGCAGACCCTCACGGACGATGTCGCAGAAATACCCGACCAGCTGTACGATGAATCCCTTCATCAGGAACGGGTGGAATCGCTTCGGGTGGGTTTTCAGCAGTTGGGCGAACAATGCCGTACCATTTTACGGCTATTTTATTACGAAGGAAAGAAACTGGACGAGATCCAGGCACAACTGGGTTATACCAACAAGGATGTATTGAAAAGCCAGAAATCACGCTGTCTCAAACAGCTGAAGGAACTAACAAAAGGGAAATGATATGAAGCACGAAGAGCTGATAACGGGATATTTCGAAGGCACACTCACGGCCGAACAGCAACGGGCGTTTGAGCAACTGTTGGTAACGGATGCCGCTTTTGCCCGGGAAGTCGAGTTCCAGCGGGAGGTACGGCAGGCCATCGTGCTAAACGAACGGGCACAATTGAAACAGTTGCTTCGCAACCATGAGCAAACGAAGCACAACGCCACCCCCCGTTTACGCTGGTGGCTCGGTGCGGCAGCTGCGGTTTTACTCGTAGTTGGCGGCACCTGGCTATGGCTGCGCACATCATCGGCACCCGTCCTCTACGCGGCATACTACCAAGCTTATCCCAATACGGTCTTACCAACGGTACGGGGTGGCGCATCCGAATCCACCGCACAAGCGGCCTTCCGCGCTTATGACCGGGCGGACTATGCCAACGCAGAGAAATCGTTCGAGACGCTGTACCGGGATACCGGCGAAGCCTATGCATTGCTCTATCGAGGGGTTTCCCTCCTCGAACTGGGTCGCTTTGCCGATGCCGATTCGGTGCTCGCGCAATACCCGGCACATCAACCCCTGCACGGCTATGCATGCTGGTACCGGGCACTGGCCTTGTTGCGGCTGGGCGAACGTGCGCAAGCGCACGAATTATTGCGAGAATTGGCCCAAGGTACCACCCCCCTCGGCCAGACCGCCCGCGAATTATTGTCGCGGTTGTAGCCGGCGGCGGCGATATACCAGCCAAAGGGCCACCAGCATAGCTAACGCCACCAGCACGCCGATGCCTATCCAAGCCACCCCCTGTCGGGGAGGCACGACCAGCGGCGAATCGTCACCATTGACCACGAAACCTGCCCAGAAAAACGGGTGCCGTTTCATCGGATTGCTTTTAATAAAGGTACGCTTCGCCCGGGCCATCGCCGATGACTTATCGAGCCCCCGGGCAATCCCCTCATAAAAAGACGTCATAATTTCGGCCGTTTCCTTATCCGGCGCCTGCCATAAGCTCACCACCGTGCTTGCCACGCCGGCATAGGCAAACGCGCGAGACAAGCTCATCACGCCCTCGCCCTTCACCAATTTGCCGTTCCCGGTATTGCAGGCGCTAAGCACCGCCATGCGGGCGGGGATATGGAGGGCATGCAATTCTGAAAAATACAGTTTTTCCGATCCATTGAACACCAGGCACGACTCACTGAAATCATCCTCATAAAAAAAAGAATGCATGGCAAAGTGCAGAACGTCATAGTCGGCACGTCGGTCAAGAAACGCGCGCTTGGTCGCCTCGCCAGCCATGAAACGGTCGCCACCGAAAATCGCAGCAACACGCCCGGCTTCCTCGCGGGCATGCCGTAGGTCGTTAACCTGATAATTCGGCGAAAAAACGCCCATCCGTACGGCTTCGAGCGTAGGGAACGAGGCCTGTCGGTGCAACAGCCAGACCGGGAGCGAATACGCGTAGCTTATGGCATGGGTTTCACCGACAAATTTCCCGTGGCGGGCATCATACAAACTCTCAAAGGGAATATAATTCAGGAAATTATCAGGAATCAGGGTCGTGATGTTACCCACGTGGTCGCCAAGAAGCACCCGGCGCAGCGAATCCGATAACTGCTCGTATCCCGCCGCCAGTCCGCGGAGCGCCGTGGCATATCTGAACACCGATGCCTTGAGCGAATCCACGCCGGCAATACGCAATACCGTGGCACCGTCCGCAGTAATCTGCGCCCGGTATACATACTCGCTGGCTACATGAAATTTCACCATCGATTCGTCCGGTTCCAGTGCGGCCAAAACCTCGCGCACGTCAAAGGCCCGAGCCGCATCCCGCCCCTGAGACTCCTTCCGCACCCGTAGTTTCTTTTCAAACTCCCTAATCAGGTGTTGCGAGGCATTTTGCTCAATCAGGCTGAGGTAATCCATTGCCGCGCCCGGCTCATCCATGCTCAAGGTAAGCAACCCTTCCATGATTTGGAGGTGCAGGTTGTCGATCAGGTCGGTATACTCGCCCTTCAAATAGTACCGATTGAACATCCCTGCCGACGCCTGGTATAAATTCGCTGCCTTGCGGAAGGTTTCCTCACGGCCATCACGGAGGTAACTGCCATACAGTATCCGTGAGCTCTCGGTAAGCACGCGGATAAAGGTATAAGAAGAAAGGTCGCCCAAATCGGCTGCCCTTAGTTCCAAAAGCGGGATGGGCCGGCCCGCTTGGTTTCGAATGATTTCCCCGATCGATACCTCTACCAACTGCCGGGCTTCCTCCCACCTACCCATCCCACTGAAGATCATCGCTTTGATGGTTTGCACTGCGTATTTGCTGGCCGAAAACGAATCGAATGCCATGTTTTCTTCTGCCCGGAGCACATAGGTCAATGCCTGTTCGTATTGCTCCATCCGATGGTATACCGAGGCGAGCTTTGCATAGCAAACCAGCCGGTAAAACGGGCTGTTATACGCGTCCGCTATGGGCAGCGCTTGTTGCGCAAACCTTATGGTAAGCGAATCATCGCCTTGCTCATAAGCATCATCAAACAGGATCTTATAGGCTGCCAGAACGATACCTAAATCGTCGATTTCCCGGTGCATGGTATCCACATAGGCATACGCCGTTTCCAAGTGCCCCTGGGCCGCCAGCACCCGTACGTTTCCGAGTAGGTGCATATTTCGCGATTTGCGATACAACGGATGCCGGGGCGAAGATTGTCCAACTCGGTAATAATGTCCATAAAATCGGCTATTCATCCGCCCCCTTATCGTGTCGGCAGCTTTCAAATCACCATAGCCGATCAGTTCGAACGTCAGGTTCTGGTAGCCCGAAATGAGGTTGTCCACGCCATGGTCGTCCAATTCGATGGATTCCCATACCTCCACGGCCCTGCGGAAATAATCCAGCGAATAATACGGAACATAGAGATTCCCATAGGAATAGGCCAGGTCATTGTACAACAATCCCAGCAGCTGGTCGGGATCGCCGGTGCTATCCCGATACAGCTTCAGCGCCTTTTCATAAAGCAACACAGCACTGGAATCATCGCCTTGGCCGCTGGCAGTCAATCCAGCTTGGTGCAGGGAGTCTGCTTGGGCCCTCCATCCGTAGCGCTTGTGGTCCAGGCCAGTATCGTTTGCCTGCCATAGCCAGCCAACGAGCACCATTACGATTACCCCCACTTTCAAGCCGCTTCCCTCCCCATGATCAACAACCTGAAAAGGGGACTCCATTCAACGGCATAGGTAACGAACGAATACATGGCAGCCAGCTTATTTACGTCTGCCAATTTACAAAAAGTTCAGGAAGGATTCTGCATTTCGAAACAACGTCAGCGAATCCATCGCAAGCACTGTTTCTCGTGGCAAACCAGATAAATGAGCTTCCAACCATCCAGGTTAATCGGGCTGCCGTAGCTCTATTTTACGCAGTTGCCGTTCGCTTTCCGCGTCCCAGTACGCACAGTCCAGTTCAATGAAGCCAAAATGCTCATGTGCTTCAACAGGCACATCCATATCAATCAGGCTTCAATCGGGGTTGGTCTTATCGTCATCCGCTAATGCTTCGAAGATATCGCGTGTGGATTGTTGCTTGATAATATCGCCTGTATGAATGGAATCCAATGAATCGGGCCGGGCTGACACCGGGGTTTGCATGGAATCGGGGGTTGGGCCTGCAGGTGCAGAAGTATGCACATAGTCCAGCACGAAAAACAGGCCGAATAACACAACTATGCCAATAGCTACTAAATAGGAAACTTTCATCGCTGGGTATTTCGGGCTAAAATACTTATAAAAAAGCGATGCCCTATTTACGGTAACGATTGAGCATGATGGTATAACTTTAGATGGTTTGCCACAAATTTGTGCGGCTCAGAGCCACCCTGTGCCGATAGCTAACAGCTAATATAGCGCTTTTCTTTTTTATCTCAATTTTCGTGACACTACTGCAATCCATGTGACTTACAACGACCGCGCCGACTTGCCCTGCCGCCAATGGTCCTCTATCTCTTCCAACGACTTTCCTTTGGTCTCCGGGATGTAAAAATAGCCCCACAATAATCCAATCACGCATACCAGCGCGTAGCTCCAAAACGTATAGGCTACGCCCAGCGTATTTACCAGCTTTAGGAATGTAAAGGCCACAATCGCATTAAATCCCCAATGGGCCAGCGAGCCCACGCTCATGCCCAGGCTTCTGGTACGGAGCGGAAAGATTTCGGAGATTAACAACCAACCGAGTGGTGCTAGGCTGATGGCGATGAAGATGATAAACGCAATGATGCTGCCGGCAGCGTAATAGGGCAGCATGTCGCCCAGCTGCTCGCCGAAATGGAAGCTTATGCCCAGCACCGCCAACGACGGGATCATCCCGCAGATACCAATCAGGAAGAGTTTACGCCGCCCCCAACGGTCGAGCATGATAACGGAAAACGCACATGCCGCTACGTTGGCCGCGCCGATGATAATAGCCGGTATGATGGAGGCCGTATTGCTCACAATACCTGCCATTTTGAAAATCGTGGGCGAATAGTAGATGATCGTATTCACACCGGAAAATTGCTGGAAAAAGAAAATCATCACGGTGATGGATAGTGGTATCCGGAGCCACGGTTTAAACAGCTCCTTCACACCCGCGTTATTCCGCGACACTGTGAGATCGTATTGCACGTCTTGTATAATTTGCTGCGCTTGGTCTTTGCTTTCGATTTGCTCCAGAATGGCGCGCCCTTTTTCCAGCTTATTTTTGGAAATCAGCCACCGGGGTGATTCGGGAAGGAAAAACATCCCGATCAGCAGGGCAATGGCGGGATATATCCCCACCATAAACATGGCCCGCCAAGATTCGAGATCCTGGTCGTTAGACAGCCAGTAGTCGGTAATGTAAGACGCTAAAATGCCGATGGTAATCATGAGCTGATTGAGCGTTACCAATCCGCCCCGGTATTTCTTCGGCGAGATTTCGGCGATATACATCGGCACGACATAGGAGGTAATGCCAATGGCAATACCAATGACCATCCGCATGATAATCAGTTCGGTAATGCTGGAAGCGTACGCACATCCCAAAGACGCGCCGAAGAAAATGATGGCGTTGACGATGATCATTTTCTTTCTTCCCAGTATTTCGGTGACACCACCGCTCGCAATTGCACCAATGATAGCGCCAAGCAGTACCGAGGTGGTCAGCCATTCCAACTGACTATCGGTGAGCGTCCAATGTTCCTGCAAAAACGGCAACGCACCGGAAATGACGCCGGTATCAAATCCGAATAGCAGACCACCGATGGCCGCTACCGTAGCGATAAACAATACAATCCGGGGAATTTTCATAATAGGAACAATTGAATAAGTTGGAAATTAAGCGTTTTGAATGATTTGATTACGATCGAAACCGGATAGGGCATTCAGGCAAGCGCCGAATGCGGCTTCTTCATCATATGGCGAAAAAATAAGGGCGGTTTTAAATTGCTCTTCGAAAGCACGGCATAACAACGGATTCCGTTTGAGCGCATTGCCCGAACCTACGAGTACCGACTTGGCATTGCGCACCTCGTCAGGAAGCGCCTGGTAGAATTGGTAGAGTTCGCGGCATATGCCTTTCAAAAGCCCGATAATCAGGTTATCGGGTGTGAAGTTGTGGGTAGAAATGTTTTCGATATACCCCCGCTTGTCCGGCGCGGAGCGCGTACCGTCAAAAAGTGTTTCCACAATGGGCAGATCAACGGAATCGTCCTTGTAGTTAACGGACGTCATAATCTGATAAAAATCAAGCCCTTCCGGCGGATATCCGATAAATTTCGCTACCGTGTCTTCAAAAAACGTACGCAACATGGCGAAGGCTTGCCCTCCGCACAATGCCGCCCCCACCAGCATATACCCACCGCCCGGAAACGGACGGGTCTCAATACCGGGTATCTTCAGGTAGCTGTCCGAAAAGACGGAAACTTGGCTACTGGTCCCTACGGTCACATGGATGGCCTGGCTTAAGTTGCTTACCGAACCTAGAAATGCCGCCTGATTATCTCCAATCGCCATATAAACGGGTGTACCCCGGTAGAGACCACAGGAAACCGTCGATTCTGCCAGCTGCGGAAGTAACGCGCTATCGATACCTACTTTGGCCAATCCGGCATGGTCGAAGCTCAAGTGCTCCACATCAAACAACCCAAGACCGGCACCGTTGGAATAATCGGTAACGGGCGTTGTCCGATCCACCAGCTTCATCACCACAAAATCCATGATGGTACAGATTTTACTAACCCCGTCGGGCACCAGGTCGTTGCGGCAGTTGTAAAAATGAGTGGCTAGCCCGAAACCGGAGGGCACGGCATGGCCCGTTGATTCGGAAAGAAACGCGGAATACGTCATGCCGGTTTTATAGCGCAAATTCGCACGGCCATCCTGCCATGTATATAGCGGGCTGATGGCATCGCCTTCCCGATCTACATAGAGTATACCGTGCATCTGGCCTGTAATGCCGATTCCCCGAATCGTCGCATACCGCACCGAAAAATCATCAATGATCTTGCGAACAATTTCCAGGATCCGCATCGGGTCTTGCGCCCGCTCCCAACGTTTCACCGAGTAGATGCCGGCATCATTGGGTATGGTTACGGATTCTATTTCACGGCTTTCGGCCGCATAAACAACACCACTGACCGAGCTGGTACCGATATCTATTCCAATAAAGTGCATAAATGCTATTTCTGTTCACTATCTTTTCGTGTACCTACCAACCTGCATTTTGTTTGTACAGTCCCTTGACGTAGCTAATCTGCACCTCCGGAATCGGAAAGTACTCATCACGGTTTTTAGTGAAGTTAGCATCTCTCAGGTACGACCGCCTGGTCTTCTCGACCGCAAAATACGCATTAAGCTGCTCGGCCGCAATACCCCAGCGCACTAAATCGAAGAACCATTTGCCTTCCGTTGCAAACTCCAGGTGACGCTCCCAGCGGAGTGCCTGCAGCGCAAATTCCTTGGTCCATGCCGGGCAATTCACGCCCGGCCGATAGGGCTGCACGTCAAACCTGCCTGTGGGGGTTCCATCGGCAAATTTCAACCGGCCGGTACTGTTGGCCGCACGTTCCCTGATCTCGTTGATCAGCCGAAGGGCTTCGTCCATCTCCTGTTCGAGCTGGATCAATGCCTCGGCACGCCACAGCATCACCTCGTCGAGCCGCAGCACATCCCAATTCAGGCCCGCCCCCATAAAGGGGTTCGTCTTTTTAAAACAGTCGGACGTCGGCGAAACCAGTAGCTTCTGGCTCATGGAATAGCCGTACACTTCAGGCGTACGCACCCAATTTTCGCCCATGATATAGGAAGGCGCATATTTCCAGGGCATGCCGGGTACAGCCGCCGTGTGCATCAGCCGCGGATCCATCGGGGTGGCAGCGAAAGCGTCTTTGTTGTCCAGTAGGATACCTGTATTGAAATTTTCGAAATCCGGCACGCCATTTACCGTTTTATAGCGGTTCATCATATTGACAGAAGGCTGCAGGAAGCCGCAGCAGCCATAGTCCGAATTTACCGGCGACACGAGCCACGAATTCAGGCGGCCCGTCTGCGTATCCGTGGTATACTGGATGGCCCAGATGGACTCCGTACCATTTTCATACTCACACAGGAAATTCTCGGCAAAATCCGGCGCCAAGCGCTTTCCCGAATTGTCGATAATATCCTTGCACAACGCCGCCACTTCAGTTAGTTTTTCGCGGTTGATGTTGATGACGTTATGGTTGTCGTCCTGCTCATATGCCGCGAAAATCAGTGTCTTCGCCAGGTACGCTTTAGCCGCAAAACCCGTAGGCCTGCCCACTTCAGCTTGCACATCCGGCAACACACCCGCCGCAAAGCGGAAATCCTCGATTAATTTCCCCCACAGCTCTTGGTCAGACAATGCATCATTACTCACCTTGTCGTACATATCCTGTGGCGTATCCTCATCGATATAGGGGAAAAATTTGAAACACTGTTTCATGTACATGTAGATGTGACCACGTAGGAACCGCAGCTCGGCGATGCGCTGTTCCCGAAGCGGATATTGCTCGGCCGTCAGGTTTTTCACCCTTCGCAATGCATCGTGGACACGCCCAACGGCCACATAGTGCACCCACCACAGGTTATCCAGGTCGCCGACGTTGGTGGGCTGCATATAGGTGAAGGTTTCCCAACGGTTGCGCTCGGCATTGTCGTTGGTGCCCGATCCGCCCTTATACGCTTCGCCGCCGCGTACCGAGCCTTCCTCGTAAGGCATCCCCATCTGTTTGTTGAAGTGATTCTGCCCCACGAATGAGTAAGCGGCATTGATCATTTTTTCGACCTGCTCCGGCTCATTCAGATCCTCGTCTGCAACAACCCCTTGGGGCTTGGTATCCAACATGGACTCGCACGCACCGGATAGCAACAGGATGAGACCGAGACCGAATATGTTTAATGCTTTCATCTGTTTATTTTTTTGTTTTTAGTTATCAGATGGAACCTTTGATGATTAAAATACTCATTACCCTGTGGGTTTTAATGACTATTTTAATCATGTCGGGTTCATGATTCTTAATCTTAAAATTTACGGTTAGAAAGAAACGTTTATCGCAAACGTCATGGAAAATGGCAACGGGTATCCATTTCCCGGCGTTTCCGGATCCAAGCCGGTATACGGGTTGTCGCCCCACGTCTTCTTGATCAGCAATACGTTGTCGGCACGCAAAGCCAGGCGTACCCGTTTCATGCGCACCTGATCCAGCAATGCAGTAGGAAGGGTGTACCCCAGCTCCATGTTCCGGATTTTCATGTACGAACCGGTTTCCACGTAGTAGGTCGAAAACCGACCTTCGTCGTTGTAATTATTGATGGATATCGCCGGGATGGTCGTATTAGTGTTGGTTGGTGTCCACGCGTCCAACAGGCGGGTTCCGTAGTTTTCGCCAGACGTACTCAACGCATAGATATCGGTCCAGGATTTCCAACCCTGTACATTGAGTTTCTTGCCCGCCAGCCCGTTGAAGAATACGGCGAAGTCGAAGTTTTTCCACGTGACACCCACGTTTACCCCATACTCCGCGCTCGGATCTTGATTGCCCAGCCACGCGCGGTCTTCCTGATCGATCTTACCGTCACCGTTTACATCCTGAAAACGGATACGCCCCGGCGCTGCCCCCACCTGCGTGGCGTGTGCATCCACCTCGGCCTGCGATTGGAACAGGCCGTCGGCAATATAGCCGTACATGGATGAACGAGAGCGTCCCAAGATGTTCTGATCGGTTCCGTTCCCTGCAAAATTATTGATGACCTCGTCGGGCACCTTCAGGATCCGCTGCTTGTTGTGCGAAACCACGCCGCTGATATTCAACCCCACATCGCCGAAATTATCGGCGTAGTTCAGGGTCAATTCGATGCCCTTGTTATCGATATCCGCGCCGTTTAGCCACATTTGGGCACCTTCACCGAGTGTCGCCACCGTACCCGGTTTCATCAAGATATCGGTTGTCTTTTTGAGGTAATAGTCGAGCGAGCCGCCAAACTTGCCGGCAAAAAGCGCGAAATCCACCCCGAAGTTATGTTGGGTGGTCGTTTCCCACCGCAGGTCCGGATTGTTGCGCTGGGTACGGCGGAAGCCGGAAGGCAGGTTGCTTCCGCCCTCCCCGGTAAAATCATAGGCCGTACCCCAGTTCCAATCCCACACCGAATTGGGGTCATAAAGCGGACTGTACATCAAGTAGGCCGCATAGTCATCGATCTGCGAGTTGCCGTTTTGCCCCCATCCGTAGCGGAGTTTCAGTTGGGAAAACCCAGCAAGCGCGTCTTGCAGAAACGGCTCGTTATTCAGCACCCATCCAAAAGACACCGCGGGGAATGTCGCCCACCGGTTGTTCGCCCCGAATACCGAGGATGCATCCCGGCGAAGGGTACCGGAAGCCAGGTAACGATCGCCAAAGTTATAATTGAATTTTCCAAACCACGAAATCAGCGTGTTGTTGCTGGACCCGCCGCCATTCTCGCGGTCTTCTTCGCCCGCATCCAACTGCATATAATCCGGCGTTTCCAGGGCAAACACCCGTCGGCTTCCCCAATGGGACTGATACGAATGATCAACTGTCTCCTGCCCGACCATCACATCGAAATTATGCTGATCTACATCGAATACATACTGCAAAATGTTGCTGTTATTCCAATCGTAGTTATAGTTGGAAGTCTGGTATACCCCATTTCGCGCCTCGCTCAAAAAGCCCGATTCATACGTCAAATCCATGGTCCGCCGCCAGTAGCCCACAAAATCAACCCCAAAAGAAGAACGGAAATTCAGGCCTTTCAACAGCTCGATGTTTAGGTATGTATTCCCAAACAAGCGCAGGTTATCCTGATGATTCTGCTTGTTGTCCGCGATCAGGCGTACCGGGTTCTGGCGATCGCTCATCCCACCGATTGGCCCGCCCCAGCCTACGCCGTCTACCGTATGTACCGGCACGATAGACATGAGCGATTTCGTGCTCCCCAGGTTTCCATCCCCCACATTCGAGCTAGAGCGCCACTGCGACACCGTGAAGTTCTCACCGATTTTTACCTTTCCGTCCAGCCAGCTGTAATCGGTATTGATCCGCGCATTGAAGCGCCGGAAGAAACTGCCGTCGATGGTTCCCTTGTTATCGTAGTAATCTGCCGCAAAGAGCGCATTCCCGTTGTCCGTACCCGAAGACACGGTAACGTTGTACTGCTGAATCATGCCGGTACGTAGAATCTCCCGCTGCCAATCGGTATCGGCCGAGCGCATCGTTTGTTCGATCGGATCGAGGTATTCGCGCCAAGTCACCCTGTCGAGCATCCAATTTCCGTTGGCATCCTGATGGTCTTCATACTGGTACAGACCACCGAAATCACGCACAAAACCAATCCCGACCAGGTTGGGGTCGGCCGTCGGATTATCGTTCTTAATCGCCCAGTATTGGGCGATGCCGCGCTGCTCCGTATTCATCAATTCGAAGGGCTTTACACTGCTGGTGAGGGTATTAGAGGCGGTGAAATCGACGGTCGTTCCTTTCTTGCCACGCCGCGTGGTAATGATAATCACACCGTTTGCCGCACGCGAGCCATAAATGGAGGCCGACGATGCATCTTTCAGCACCTGGATGGATTCGATATCCATGGTTGCCAGCTCCGCCATGGAACGGGTGGTCGGCGTGCCATCGATAATATACAGCGGATTGTTGTTGTTCAACGTACCCTCACCGCGGATGCGTACTGCCGCTGACGGGTCAGGCGAGCCGTTTACGGTAACTGCCATCCCGGCCACCCGGCCCTGGGCAGCCCGCATGGCACTGCCCGTTGTGCTGGAGCGGAGCTGGTTTACGTTGATCACGGACACCGCCCCGGTCAAATCCGCTTTGCGCTGGGTGGTGTAGCCGGTCACGACCACCTCGTCGAGGTTCAAGGCATCTTCAACCAGCCGTATCGTCAACTCCTGCACGGTAGACGCGGCCAATTCCGTGGTCTTATAGCCAACGTAGCTAAATATTAGGGTGCTGGTACTACCTACGCGCAAGGTAAAGCGGCCATCGGCATCGGTACTCGTGCTGTTGCCTCCCGCCCCCTTTTCGATAATGGAGACATTGGACAATGGCGCCCCGTTCTTGTCCAACACCGTACCGGACACCAAGATCTGCTCTTGGTTGATCATCAGGGAACTAGCGCCAGCCACCCCCTGCCCGGCAAACATGCAAAATAAAAACAGGAGTGCTAACTGGCCCACCGTTTTCTTCGTTTCAATTATTTTTCGTTTCATAAATTAGGGTTATTAAGATTAGCTATCTTTTCGATTTTTACATCCCGGATGGCAGCATTACCGTTCTTGACATAGAAGAAGAGGTTATTTCCCTTTTGTTCAGGCAACCGATTCACCACGGTCCGTTTGTTATTCACCGATACATCAAAAAAATCTTCATATACGATTACGTCCAGCAGTATCGGCTCATTTAGGCCTTTTACCGCATCAATCAAGGTGTTATGCATGAGCACCGTTTCGTGATTCGGGTTCAGCGCCAACCGATAGCCGCTCGCGCGCTTATCCGTGGCCCGCAAAAACAACCCCAGCTCCTCATAATTGCCATCCGGTTCAATGCGCATGGAGATCCGGTAATTATCGGGCAGGTCATTCACTTCCGCCACCCCCACTTCACCAGCCGCCTTTATTTCCACGCGCCCATCCATGACGGCGACGACCGACGGAGCCGAAGTCTTGATTTGGGGCATAGCCATCGGTAACGACGCCGGCAGCACCTCGGGCAGGAATTTGGTGGCCAACGTTCCATCCGGCTCCTGGTAAACTTCCCGGAAAAGTATCGTGCCGCCCCAAATTCGGTCGCCATCATCCCGATCATCGGCACGGTAGGGCGAGTAGGCGACCGCAATACGGCGCCCGTCCTCAAACCCGGCCGTTTTGTAGACGCACTCGAAATGTGCAATCAAGGCTTGCGACTCGGGATAGATCCATGGGCCGTAAGGTTCTTTGGCCATCACGTAATGGGTATGCCCCGCTATGCTATACAACAGGTAATACCAATCGTTCCATTTGAAATAGTCCGCGCATTCGGGCGTGCCCTGTTGCCCACGCAAGGGCGATTCCACTTCCTCCCAGTTTTTCAGATCCGTTGAAACCAAGTGCACCAGGTAGCCACCGAAGCCGCTGATTGCCGGCTCCTTGAGGTTGCCCGAAACAAAAAGATGGAACTGACCGTCCTCCCCCTTAAAGACTTTCGGATCCCTAAAATCCCGACTGATGCATTCCTCCGGGGCCAGGTAAAAGGGATTGGGCATTTGCTTCTCGTAGGTGTAGCCCCCATCATTGCTGATCGCATAGCTCAGCTGCTCGTGTACACCATTGTCGTCCTTTACACGCGTGGCATAAAACGCATAAAATTGACCGTTATGCTCGATTACGGATCCCGTGCAAATTGACTTTTCCCACGCTTCATTTTCGATGCCTAATGCTACCGGATGATGCTCCCAATGAACAAGGTCCGTGGTGGTACTCAGTGCCCATTGATGCCCACCCAAGCCATCCAAACCGGCATGATGCCCTTCATCCAACAGCCAATACAAGTAAAATGTACCATTGTGGTAATAAGGCATTCCGTCGCCCGAAAACAAATGCGGTTCGATGGGTTTGAAATATTGCAGTTGCGTGGTCCGTTGGATCGAAGGACTATAATCTTTGACCACTTGCGCGGATGATAACGCTGCAACCAACAGCAGCAATACAGAGACACCGCTGAATTTGTAATAGCTAGGCAAACACTTAAATCGATTACTAGACATGGTTATAAACGTTACATGAAACAAGGCATAATTGGCACTAATTCGTTGCCAAATATAGCGGCGATATTTACAAAAGCAAAACTATTTTATCACAATTTATTATCATAATGTTTACATATAAAATACATAAGACAGCCTAATTTTTGAAAAACACTCATCAAATTCGTAATCATTCAATCAGAAATTTACATAATCAACTTATAATAAGTAATATATAAAACAAAACCTGTTTATATCAGACCATACGTTAAGTATGGTTACATACATAAAATGTAAACATTTAAGTGGTAAATATTTTTTATACAGCTAATAATAACTGGAAAAATTCAGAGAAAAGGAAAGAAAAAAGCCAAAATAAATCGCAACTTATCTACAATAATGTAAATTATTTGACAAATAATATTACATTTGACACCACAATGTAAATACCTTTAATTATGTCTGCTAAAACAAGCTACAAGACGATCTACGACACGCTCAAGGACCAGATCATTAAGGAAGGGTTTCTGCCGGGTGCCATGCTACCGACCGAACAGACGCTGGCCAAACGATACGACGTGTCCCGGCCTACCATCGCCAAAGTATATAACCAGCTGCAGGAGGAAGGCCTTGTAAAGAAAACCAAAGGCTTCGGAACGGTGGTCACGTATCACTATTCGAACACCCCCTACACCTTTGGCCTATTGCTTCCCGGATCCGGAGAATCCGAGATCTTCTCTATCATCAACGATCAATTGCTGCGACAATCCGAATCGGGGATGTTTAATTGCTTTTGGGAAGGCGCTACCGCAAGCAGTGCCGAAATCCGGAAATCGCTTATTGAATCCTGTCTCGAAAGCTACATCCAGAAAAAGGTGGATGGCATTTTTTTTTCCCCCCTTGAACGCGTACCAGACGCTTATGAACTAAATCTCAAAATCTGCCAGACCATCCGGGAGGCAAATATCCCACTGGTACTGATCGACCGGGATATCCTCGCCGCCCCAGACCGCAGCGAATTCGATGTGGTATGCATCGATAATTTCAGCGCCGGTTGCGTCATGGCCCAGCATCTCATCGATCGCGGCTGCGAAAAATTACATTTTTTCTACCGGCCGGGGTCCGCCAGCTCGGTAGATCTGCGCCTTTCTGGGGTGCGTGATACGGCGCTCAAGCACGGCTATGCGTTTACGGAAAGCAATGTGTTCTGCGGCAGTCCCGAGGATTTGGAGTTGGTAAAGGGCATGGAAGTGATTGCCGGCAAAACGGGAATCATCTGCGCCAACGATTCGACGGCAGCCGTATTGATGTCTTCATTGGACGACCTCGGAATCGAGATATCGAAAGACATCCTGATCTGCGGATACGACGACATGAAATACTCCAAACACCTGAAGCATTCGTTGACGTCATTCCGCCAGCCTTGCGAGGAGATTGCCAACCTCAGCATCGAGCTGCTGATGCGCAGGTTGAAGGAAAACAACCGCATCCCGATTACCGTAAACCTCAAAGGAGATATCGTCATCCGTGAATCCAGTCAATTTCGTTAACTAATTCAAAGAAAAATGAGACCAATTTATCCCTTCCTTATGCTGATCAGCTGCAGCCTGCTTTTTATCGGTTGCGTTGAAAAGAAAAAAGCCGTTCAAATCGAGCTCAACGCGGCCCCTTGGGTATTTTCCCAGGGCGTCGCACCGGCCAGCACGCTATCGCCGAAGTCGGCCCAGGGCACCTTTGATGCACCGGCAGACAGCAGCAGCTTTACAATCAAGCTAACCGCCACGCTGGGTCAGCACCTATCCAGCGAGCAGCTGCTGTATATTCCCGGTGTGCTGGAGGTTACGACGTTCAAGCACGATCCCTCCGACCGCAAAGCCCAAAATTATCCGGCCTATCCAATGGCGGATGGTTCGGTTCCCGTATTTCAAGCGGCATTGCGGCTGCACCCGCTTCCAAACAGTACCGAAAAGGAGGTACGGGATATGATTATCGGCATTCCATTGGGGATTTTGACCGAATCCACGGGCCAACATGAAATCGTCCTCCATTTTTCGGGTGTACGGTGGTCACTGTATGTAGACGGCGAACTGCTAGACAATGATTTCGCATTGGGCTATCCCCAATGGCCTGCCCAGCACAGCTGGGAGATTGACCCCAACCTGGTTTCCAAAGCCGAACTCTTCGTCCCCGGCCTGGAGCCTGAAAAAACGGTATTGAAAACTCCCCGAATCGCGAAGGATATCCAATACTGGACCCCTGCCGGCCACAACACCTGGGTGGGCGACGTTGCCACCTTCTACCATGAGGGGCGGTATCACGTATTTTACCTGTTTGACCGGCGGGGTCACGCCAGCAAATTTGGCCGCGGTGGGCATTATTTCGAACACTTATCAACGAGCGACTTCGTCACCTGGACCGAACACGAAGCCGCCACTCCCATCGAAAGCCAATGGGAGACGCTGGGCACGGGCACGCCATTCATCAGCGACGGCAAACTTTGCATCAGTTATGGCCTGCACACCACCCGTATCTATCCCAGAGAAGCAACCACTCTGCCGCTGCTAATGGATTATTACAACCAACACGGCACCACGGGATCGTTCGGGTACGATACCCTATCGGGATATCCCGCCGGATCCACCTACTCCATCAGCGCCGATGGCATCAGCAATTTCAAAAAGACACACACGCTATTCCACCATTGCGAAAACCCCAGTGTCTATACCGATCCCGAAGGCCGCCTGCGCATGCTGGCGAACTACGGCGCAAAGGGAACCTGGGAATCAAAATCGATCGAAGGCGGTTGGAAATCCATTAATCCGGGGTTTCCTCCAGGTGGTGATTGCACGTTTTTCTTCCGTTGGGGGAATTACGACTACGTGATCGGTGGCTTTACCGGCCTCTGGTCAAAGCCAGCTAGCGCACCGGAAGACGGGTATACGGACGTTGTCAAGCAGGGGCTTGATTTCTATAATGGCATGTGCGTACCCGCGGTTACGGAAATCAACGACGGCCGGTTCCTGATGGCCGGTTGGATTCCGATGGCCAACTGGGGTGGCACGTTAAACATCCATGAAATGCTCCAGTTTCCGGACGGACGGATCGGCACCAAATGGATGGAAGAGCTCGTCCCTGTAACCCAAAAGCAACGCGCACTGGCCGATGAAATCGAGGAGAACTCCACGTTCGAGGTCGATGCCCCCTCCTTCCTGCTGACGTTTGATGTAAAACCTGGTGAGGACCTATCCGGAAAACTTGGCGCCCTGTTCTTAGGCGAAGACGGAGCCGAGCACGCCTGCGAATTCCAGTTGAGTCCGCACGGGAAAAGGGCGCAATACGGTCAAGGATTTCTTCAGCAGTTCTCCGACCAGGAAAAGACCCTGCGCGAAGGCGGTTTTCCGAACCACGCCCGCCACTATGGCATCGAAAACCTCTTCGATACGGACGGGCCGTTCACCGTCCGCATGTTCGTCAAATACGACACCAAGTATGGCGGATCACAGATCGATACTGAAATCGCCGGCAAACGCACCATGATCACGTTCTGCCCCGGTTTGAAAGTCGAAAAACTGCTTTTCAGATCGGATGATACCGGCATTCGAAACGTTAAACTGGCAGCATACAATCATTAAATATCCCCCCTCAAAAGAACCAGAACCGCTCGCTCCCTTACAGGGACGAGCGGTATTGTTTCGTCAGGCCTTCTATCTTACTTAATCTATATCCCATTTTACTTCAGCGGTTTAACCGACCCCGACTCGAACGGACCATCCAAATCAGTCGTTCACGTTATGGCCAATGGTAAACGCAAGGGGTGCATCGGTAATGTAGCGTATTATTTAACATTAAACCAACACTACAACCAATAGATTGTTGTAAATTGGGTGTTTTATTAGATTCACTAAAAGCACAGTATTATGGCAAAGAAAGTTTTGTTAGTCGTTGGAGACTACGTGGAAGATTACGAAGCAATGGTTCCGTTTCAGGCAATGGGATCCATTGGCATCGAGGTTGATGCCATTGCGCCCGACCGCAAAAGTGGTGAGGTAGTACCCACCGCGGTACACGATTTCACCGGCGACCAAACCTACAAGGAGCTTCGTGGCCACAATTTCGCCATCAACAAGAATTTTGACGATGTAGATCCCGCCGAATATGACGGTCTGTATATCGCAGGCGGCCGGTCGGCAGAGTACATCCGGCTCAACAAGCGGGTATTGGAAATCACGAAGCACTTCTTCGATGCCGACAAACCAGTGGCGGCAATCTGTCACGGCATCCAGGTATTAACCGCCGCAAAAGTACTGACCGGCAGAACACTGACTGCCTATGTAGCTGTGGGGCCCGATATCGAACTTGCCGGCGGAACGTGGAAAAACATTCCCGCAGACCAAGCCGTGGTAGATGGCAACCTGGTTACATCTCCAGCGTGGCCAGGACACCAGGCTATCTTAAAGGAATTCTACAAGCTTCTTGGCATGGTGATATCGTCGTGAAATAGACGCGATTACCGTGCTTGCCCCTTAGCGGAGCAGGCGACATTCGTCAACCCTTAAAGATAGCCAAAAAGGCTTTTGCTCATTAAGGGTAACCTATCGATAACGGAATGAACTACCATCATATTGCCCAGCAAATCATCGGCATGAAAAAGGCGGACCTGGAGCTCCGGTCCCGGCTTGCCCAAAGCGGACAGCTGTCGCAAGGCTATCACAAGGCGATGGAGCGTGTCCACAACGAACATGCGCAGCGGCTGAAAGACATCATCGACACGATCGGCTATCCGACCATCGGTAAGGTGGGGGCACCAGCCAGCGAGGCCGCCTGGCTGCTCATCCAACATGCCATCGGGCAGCCCGACTTCATGAGGAAATGCCGGAAGCTACTGGAACAAGCCGTGCAGGAAAAACAGGCCGACCCAAAAAACCTGGCCTACCTGACAGACCGGATCGCCGTGCTCGAGGGGAGCCCGCAACTTTACGGCACCCAGTTTGACTGGGACGAAAGCGGGGAATTGAAACCCAACCGTTTCGACGACCTAGATCGGGTCAATCGGCGCCGGGCCGTCATTGGACTTAACTCCCTCGAGGAGCAGATAGCGGTTATGGCGCGCCGCGCGGGAAACGATAACGAATCTCCACCCACGGATTTGAAGAAAAGGAACCGGGAAATGGACGAATGGCGGAAATCGGCGGGATGGATTATCCCCGCATGAGAGCGTGCCGATTACGCGCCTCGTTGAGCCGTATACCGAGGACGGGAAGAATTGGAGGCCGTATAAAGCTATAAGGAAATGTAGCTATAAATATTTACATTTGGGTCTACAATCGCACTGTCATGAAAGGAGCCTACTATGCATCCGGGATTATACTTATTGTTTTGCTTTCGGCGTTCGCTGCTGCTTACGTTTCCAATTGGCGGGTAAAGGAAGACGAATATGCCATTAAATTCCGCACAAAAGGTGCCTCAGGCACACTATCGGGCCTTCAGGGTGTCATCGATTTCGACACGGCCGATCTAAAAAGCTCCCACTTCGATGTGACCGTAGCCGTAAACACGATTAAAACCGGTATTTGGCTCAAAAACCGGCACGCGAAAGCAGCAGATTTCCTGGATGCGGAACGGTATCCGACCATCCGATTTGCCTCATCCGCAATTACTCCATCTAAAAATGGCTTTGTTGCTGATGGTGCGCTCACCATCAAGGATGTATCCAAAAATGTGTCGATTCCATTCACCTTCGACCATACGGGCAACGAAGGTGTATTCCGGGGCAATTTTGAACTGGACCGGAAGGATTACAACCTGGAAAAGAACCGTGTGGGCGAGACGATCCAGATCGAACTGGTTGTGCCGGTTAGAAAGCGGTAACCTACGCTGCGCTGGCTTGTATAAATGCCTTATATTTATTGATTTCGTCCGTGAGTTTAGAAACGGCATAGGCAACGATTGTCGCGTCATCCACCCATCCCATCAACGGGATCACATCAGGCACCGCATCAAGCGGAGAAATCACATAAGCAATCGTAGCGGCGATGATAGATAGGTTCCACTTATCCATGCGGTAACGCCCCGCAAACACATCCTTGCCCATTGCAATCAAAAGCCGGAATTCATCAACTTTCTCATCCAGGTATGCTGATTTGCTTGCTGCCTTCGCGAAGTCATCACCATGGATGCGATGCTTACGGAACAATTCGAATAAAAGGATTGCTTTATTGAAATAGCTTTTCTTCATACGTCTATCATTCATGCTACTTACAAAGTTAAGTAATTTTGAGATGTAACGTAGCATGGCGGATAGCCGGAAAGACTATCTTCCATCCAGCGGAATGTCCGGATGTGGTTCATTCATAGCTGTTCTGCTAACCCGATTAAGAGCCCTTCTGTTCCCCGAATGTAGCAAAGACGATACGAATCTTCATACTGAACCACCTCGCCAACAAGCTCAGCGCCATTTTCTTTGAGCCGACCCACCAACTCGTCCAGGTGTTCGACCCTAAACATGATGCGCAAATAACCGAGGGAATTAACGGGGGCTTTTCGGTGGTCCGAGACGATTGCCGGAGCAATAAACTTTGAAATCTCCAACCGGCTATGCCCATCGGGCGTAACCATCATGGCAACCTCTACATGCTGGTCGCCAAGCCCGGTAACACGACCGGCCCACTCGCCTGCTATGGTAGCACGCCCTTCGAGCTTCAATCCGATTTCCGTGAAAAAAGCGATCGCGTTATCGAGGTTTTCTACAACGATACCGACATTGTTCATTTCAAGCAATTTACTCCTTTCCATAGTTTGCTTTTTTTAACACAGCTAAATCGGCATGTGACGCCCAGCCGTTACTTACAAAAGTATGCCAATAGCCCCAAAAATAACTGGGGAAAAACGAAGCTGTAAACCAACAATTTCAACAAAGTTACCATTAATACAGTATGTTCAGCGCACCTTTATAATCGCTACCCCCCGAAATGGCGATATGGTAGTAATAGGCCCCCACGGGCACCAACCTTCCTTTGTACAGGCCGTCCCACGGAACGCCATAGCCGCGGGACTGGAATACAACCTGTCCATTGCGATCAAAAACGGATACCACGGCAGCCATGTCTTCCAAGCCTCCGATCATCCATGTATCGTTGAAACCATCCCCGTTGGGTGAAAAAGTGTTCGGAATAAGGATGTCCTCACAATAAGGGGCTACCTCAAATGTCGTCGTGGCTGTGCAGCCTTTCTCGTCTTGCACTTCCAGTGAATAAATACCCGGTACGGAAACATCAAAATAACGCCCGCCGCTGGCTCCGCCATTCCATCGGTAAGCCGAATACCCGATGGGGGCTTCCATACGGATCACCTCGTTCGCAGCACCACAGAGCACCGTATCGCGGATATGCGGCACCGGTACAGGATCGTAAACAAGCAGTTCGAAGGCCGCGGTGTCAGCACAACCTGCGGCGTTGGTCAGTACAAGCGTGTACACACCCGCGGTATTCACTTGGATGCTGCGGGTGGTTTCTCCGGTTGACCACCGATACGTATAGGTTTCGTTGGCCGCATGAACGGCTGTGAGGGTTGTGGATGTTCCATCGCACAACGGCTCTTCGGTGGCCGCCTTGATTTGCGTTACTGGCAGCGCCACGAAGCGGACAATCAACGGGTCGGACATGACCGAGCAGGGCCCGAGTGCGAGCTCTACGGAGTATGCACCGGGTTGTGTCACCACCAATGCGGTGTCAGATTCGCCCGTTAATAGTACGTCATCCCGGTACCAACGCTTGATGGTCTCCGGAGGATAACCGGTTACCCGGATCGTCCGCGGCTCGCCTTCGCATATCAGAATACCCCTATCGGATGTAATCGGCTTTTCCAAGCGGTGCAAACGGACCGTTATCGAATCTGAGAAAACAAAATGATCGCCACAGGCATTCACGCCCACATGGTACATACCTTCCTTCGTCACGGTATATGACGGCAAGGTTTCGCCATCGATTGGCGCACCATCGCGAAACCATTGATAGCGGTATCCGGGCTGGGTGTCCGTTACCTCCAATGGAAACGTATCCCCTTCGCAAATATCCACTGTATCCGGATAATCAAACGTAAACTTAGGCACATCGTCAATCGAGACGGTG
Source organism: Parapedobacter sp. 2B3 (assembly GCF_041925275.1). Taxonomy (NCBI): domain Bacteria; kingdom Pseudomonadati; phylum Bacteroidota; class Sphingobacteriia; order Sphingobacteriales; family Sphingobacteriaceae; genus Parapedobacter; species Parapedobacter sp. 2B3. The sequence continues at coordinate 54,012 of NZ_JBHEUZ010000009.1, forward strand.
ACTTCTTGAGAATAGATTTCGATATTTTCGCAACCGAACCACATGACAGCTCGATATACACCTGGCTCCGTGAGGTAAACAAAATTGGTATCGGCACCGATGATATCTTGACCATTACGTTGCCATTGGATGAAGTTATCCACGTCTTCATAAAAACCTAGCGTTAATACATCGTCCCCGCTTCCGCATACCTGGATTGTTTGCTCACTTAAATGACCGCCGTTGAAGTACAGAGTGCTCCCTACGTGTTCATAGGATGCCGCCCCAATCGAATAGGTCATTTTGAATAGCCCATCGTTGGTAGCCACATACATGTATTGCTCACAAATCGGAAAGGAAGCATAGGCATGCATATTGTACACTTCAATGGGTACCCCGTCACTTATGGTCTCCATATCGTACACCTCGCGACCGCCTAATACGGAGTGATGGTATTGTGTGCTAAATCGCTGTTTTTGACTCTCGTTAGAAACAAAAAGCCCTTGATCGGTTCCAATCAGCATATAGGACAAATAATCCTCCGCCAATGCACCTAGAAGATGTAGCTCATTGATAGCATTCACCCGCTTGTCACCAAAAAAGGTAATAGCGGTAGAACGGGCAAAACAATTCCGTGTATTGAGCAGATAATTCAGGCCCGTATTCCCGGCCCAGAATATGGAAAAGTCATCGGTAAAGGGAAGGTCGTGTGTTCTGGTTGATACATAGATGGCGCGAATAGCATCGGCAGATGACGCATGTAAGTCTATCGGCACCTCTCGCAACGTACTTCCCCCGTCGTGATGGACATACAAGTTAATGTTGCTGACTTCCGTGCCGATACAGGCTCCGCCCATGCCGGTTTCACCGTAGAAATGCGTATAGGTGAGTAATTTCCGGTCATTTTGTCTGATTAACATTCGGTTTGCATAAAAATCGTTATCCGAAGGGGCTAGTACCAGATCGTTATCTACGCCATAAGAATAATTGGGTGCCGTTATAGTTAAAGGTCTCTCATGCCATTGTGGAGAATCATGACGATATTGGATATGGTATTGCTTATGGATAGCAACCGAAGTAATTGTGGATTCATGCAATCCGGCCTCAGCGCCATAATGGCGCACTTGTGCTCCCGTAAGCAAAAATGCATAATCTCCATCGGTACCTAACAGCAACGTATCCGCCGAACGTGAACTAATATCCGTAAACGGCTTGGTGGAATAGCCCGAAAAAAAAGCCGTTAAGTCTTCCACTTGATTATCCGGTGATATCCGAGCAATGAAATTATTGGCGCCCAGTACCCACACGTAATTATCCCACGTGGTCTCCACCTTATAGATTTCCTTGCCCTCAAAAAAATGCTTGTCGATGTGCAGGCTAAGTTGCGCAACCACGGGTTGGCAAACAAATGCCATGAGAAGTATAGGCCATACGATATAAAGCGGTTTCATTTCATTCGTCTAAAACATGACCTGTGGGCAATACACCTTATACCGGTTGTTGAGCAGGAAGCCTAGTACCACTTCGTGGCTGCCGTGAGCCAGCGTGCGCACCGGGCCGGTACTGAAATCGTATGAATAACTGAGGTTCAGCAATGAGCTGATATGGATGCCCGCCATCGCCGACAAGGACTCGTGGTTGCGGTAGCCGCCACCTACCCATAGGCGATCGCGGAAAGCCAGCTTAAGGTTATAGTCGCCCACAAACGGCATCCGCGCCATTTGTTTGAACAACACGGAGGGCACAACTGCCATATCACTGCCCAGGTGCAGCTTATACCCGGCCGTGAAAAAAAACTGCTGGTAGCCACCGAGGCGCCGGGCGTTGTCTGAAAACGCCAGCGGATTGCCCAATAGCTGCTGGGCGGAAATGCCTGCAAAAAAGCGCGCGCCATACAGCCAGAGCCCCAGCCCCAGCTCCGGAGCCAAACGACTGTCGGCATAGTTGGTCAATATAGGATCGTCCGGCGTACCGATGCCCGCCACATCCAACCGCACCTGCGAGAAGCCCGCATTCATGCCTGCCGAAAGGTTGACCGTCTCGGCCACACGTAGATGGTAGGCATAGGCTACCAATGCATCGGTACGGATAAACTGCGCCGCACGGTCGTGCTGCACAATAATGCCTGCTCCATGGTGGGGCTCCGAAGCGCGGTACCGGTGGCTGAAACCGCGGCTGTACGGATTATACCCACCCTCTCCGAAAGAGGTGGCCCCATCCTGAATATGCCGGGCGCCAATAGGCAGATGCGCCGACAGGTACGCCGTCTGCGGTGCCCCTTCCAAACCATGCCATTGGCTACGCCCGCCCAACTTCACATCCACATAGCGCTCAATGCCCGCCACAGCGGGATTCATCAAGAATCCATTGAAGATGTATTGCGTATACTGCGGCCGCTGCTGTGCCCACAGCAGGGATGACAAACTAAGGAAAAGGACAAAGATACCGGTTGATCTGGCGTACATACAGTTTCATTGGATCAATAACGTTTACGCATGGCGGATCGACAGGTATGACGTTGATGACAGTTACTTGTTCTCGTTTTGTATCGTGATTTTCAGTTTATAAAAGTCATTGTGAAGTGCAAGGTAAAACATCGATTTGAATTTTGCAAGTGTATTTTATCACGAGATACGCGAATGTCATGAAGGGATTTCCGGTGAGCCGAAGGGGAAAGCAAGCCATGGAATTGTATAAGACTATTAGAGCCGCTTGAACCGCGAAATACCTATAACGACCAATGACACGACAACGAAGGCCACCGTAATGCCGGCACTGTTTAGGAGCACCGTACCCCACCCCAGCTCGGTGACGTTTATGAAGGGGTACGGGTAGAACCCGGAAAGGGCGCCGCGGACGAGTATACATAAAAAATAGATCAGCGGATAGAGCAGCCAAGGAAAGACATGCTTCCACGTAAGCATTGTTTTCGGTATAAAGGCCACCCAAAACACAAGGTAATACAACGGGGTTACGGAATGCAGTAACTCGTCTACCACCAGCTGCAAGCCCTGCGGTGCCCACTGGTGGCGCAATATGATGTTGTAAACGGCGCCAACAACCGTAATGTAAACGGCCGTGGCGGCCAGCATCCGCGGGTCGGCAAGAAATCTTGGTTTCGCCTCGACCGGCTTACAAGCCAGCGCCGTAAAGCAACAGGCCACGAGCAAGTTGGTGAGGATGGTATAATAGCTGAAAAAGCGGACAAGTGTTTCCGGAATGGGGAATGCCCGGTTTTGTAGCATCAGGACGAACTGTAAAATAACGGCTATCCAGGCGAGCAGGGCGCCAACGATTGCCATCGGCAATTGGGTTCTGTGGTTATGATTTACAGGAGCCATGGCTTGCAGCTTTCATGCATCATCGATTAAATGGATACTCCTGTACCCAACGGAACTTATTGTTGAGCAATCGAAAGCTCTGCAGATCACGCTCCGTTAAGTGGATGACTGCAGATTCGTTATGGAGCACCCCTTCCAATACCAACCCGGCGGTATCCGTTTGCTGGTAGGTAAGCATCGCCACCGTCTTATCCACCCCGTTTTGCGTGCCTTTGATGGTGAGCTTGTGCGATGCCTCATCCCACGAGGCAGGGTAGTAGACAAGAGAATCGTTCATCAGTTTGACATGCACATAGCCTGGCGACTGCAGGACCAATTGTTTCCACCTGCGGGTGTCTGTGGCCAGCGGCGGCACGGTATCCGCTCCAAGCACAAACTGGTCTACGTCAAAGATGCCATATAGGGGTGGCTTGGGCCGGAGGTCGCCATATTGACGTACGGACTGCCAGGAGCTGTACGCTTGGGCCGCAAATATGCCGCCCACGAAGATGATTTTAACAACCAACGCGGTAACCCGCCAACGGCCGGATAGTTTGAAGGCGTAGGCCGGGCGGGGTTGGGTGGCCTCGTTCCACAATACCACCTGCAGCAGCCGCTTGGCATCCGGAGCGATCAGAAAAACGGCCATCAGCACCAATAAGGTGGAATAGAGCTTTACCGGGATGTCGAAGGTAAAGTTCATCACCATTACGTTTACCATCACCACGGCTACAAGCAAGGCGCCTAGCAGGGTGGTGCGCCTAAAAAACAACAGCATCCCACCCACCACCTCGGCCAGGCCCGCAAACATACTGAATGCCGGGGAATACCCTACGTACGTCCAAGCCAGGCCCATGGGCGATTTATCGCCCAACGGCTGCAGGAGCTGCATGAGCGAAGGCGAGGACATCTGCAAATGGAATACTTTGGATAGGCCGTAGATAAGCATCATCACCCCTAGGTAATAACGGACGTAAATACGCAATGCTTCCAGCAACCGGCCATGCGACCGGCGTTGTGGGGCCAGCAATGTCCACGACACGGCGGCCACGACGGAACAGGTAAACGCTATGAATAAGAAGACATAGTCTGATGTCTTGTCGCCACTACCACTAAAGAATACGGTGATAGGCTCATCGAGCTTCAGTACATGCGCGCCTACCCACGAAATTACCGAATGCTGAAACTGGGTATACCACTGCATAACCACGTGCAAACCGGGTACATGGTTTAATGGGAACGGAAAGATGTATAAACTAAAAAACACCAACGAAAAGCGGAACCAAATCAATTGCCACGTGGTCCACGATGCTTGGTAAGGGGATTCAATTTGCATAGCTAAACGAACGATACTTCTGATTTCTTCAATAACCTCAGGCCAATAAACTGCTCCAAATTAAGGAAAAAATTCGGTAAGCGTATAAACTATGGACAGGGGTATATCCACTACCGCAAGGCGTCGCTCTCTTATTTCGCCCTGCAGGATTATATTGGCGAGGATCGGGTGAATGCGGCCCTGCGCAAACTCATTGCCAACTACGGAGACGCCGACCGGTATCCGGTCAGTGACACCTTGGTGGCTTACCTGCGTGAACAAACGCCCGATAGCCTGCTCCACGTGGTCGACGACCTGTTTACCCGCATCACCTTGAACATAAGTGTTATTTTTAATCATTTGATTAAAATATTTGGTTAAACCAAAATACCCTGTTATATTTGCCCTGTAGCAAAAGCAAACATGGCAAAAACGAAGCAGAAAGCGGACCTCAGCACCGAGGAGAAAATCAAGGAAGCCGCCCGGAAGGTCTTCACCCAAAAAGGGTATGCCGCTACACGTACGCGCGATATCGCCGAGGAAGCTGGCATCAACCTGGCCCTGCTCAACTACTATTTCCGCAGTAAGGAAAAGTTGTTTGAGATGGTCATCATGGAAAAAATGCAGCTCTTACTAGGTAAAGTAGGCCCCATCATCATGGAGGAAAGCACCTCTATCGAGGAAAAGGTAGAACGGGTCGCAGCACACTACATCGATACCCTGGTGGCCAATCCAGACATCCCCCTATTTGTATTGGGCGAGATTAAAAACAATCCGGGTAAGTTTGCCAACCTGGTGAAGACCAAAACGAATATCACTAACTCGGCATTGTTCAGGCAGCTTGCCGAAAGACGGCCGGATGTAGACCCGCTCCATTTCATTTTCAACATGCTGGGCTTGGTTATTTTCCCGTTTATCGGCAAGCCACTTATCCAGTTAATCACCGGTCTGGAACCGGCTAAGGCCATCGTGCTGATGAATGAGCGCAAAAAGCTGATCAAAACCTGGTTTATTGCCCTGTTGGACGCCCCGTGATTTTTTTTGGACACACATTAATCAAATGATTAATTCAAAACAATAAACAAGATGATTAACCCCTATGCAATACCACTGCTCATCTGCTCCCTGGGTGTCTCCATAGGAAAAACCCAAATGCAAGCCCCGCTGCTCACGCTCCACGAAAGCCAGGTCTTGGCCACGCAAAACTACCCCATGGTAAAACAGCATGACCTCATTGCCAGCAGTGCTTCGTATGCCGTGGAGCAGATCGATAAGCGCTTCTTGCCCCAGATCAACATCTACGGGCAGGCCACCTACCAATCGGCGGTAACGGAAATACCCGTCCATGTTCCGGGGATGGATATCCCCGCGATGAGCAAAGACCAATACAAATTGTATGGCGAAGTAAACCAACACCTATACGATGGCGGCCGAACCCGATTAAACAAGCAAGCTGCCAAAGCCAATGCCGACATCGAGCAACAGGCATTGGAAGTGGAACTGTACAAAATCAGGGAGCGTGTAAACCAGCTGTACTTCGGCATCCTATTGCTGGATGCACAGTTGGCCCAGAACGATCTGCTACAGAAAGACATCCAGGCGGCGCTGGAAAAAACAGATGCGGCCATTGCAAACGGCGCAGCGTTAAAGAGCGAGGGGAGTCTCCTGGAGGCCGAGCGGCTCAACGCCCGGCAGCAGGCCACGGAACTACAGGCCACCCGCCGAGCCTACCTGCACATGCTCGGCTTATTCATTGGCCGCCCGCTGGACGCGCATACCTCGCTCGAGAAACCTGCCAGCCCCGGTGCGCCGCCAACTGCCGGTAGACCGGAATTGGTGGGATATGCACGGCAGAAACAGGGCATCGAGGTGGAACGCAGGCTCCTCAGCGCAAAAAACCGCCCCCAACTGGGGTTGTTCCTACAAGCCGGCTTGGGAAGGCCCGCACTGAACATGCTGAGCAATGGTTTTGACGCCTACTACGTTGGCGGCGTGCGCCTATCCATCCCGATAAGCGGCTTCTATACATTAAAAAAAGAAAGAGCGCAACTAGACATCAAGGAAGCTGCCATCGATGTGCAGCGGGAAACTTTTTTATTCAATACCAACCTTACCCGCCACCAACAACAGACGGAAGCCACCAAATACGAAGAACTCCTTCACACCGACGATGACATCATCGCCCTGCGCACATCGGTGCGGGATGCCGCTCTCGCCCAACTTGAAAACGGCGTAATTAACACCGCCGACTACATGCGGGAAGCCCATGCCGTGGGCAGTGCCCGGTTATCAAAAGTACGCCACGAGCTCCAGCTACTGAAAGCACAACACGACATCCGGCATACCATCGGCAACTAACGTCAAGAAAAAATAGCATAACCCTCAAAATCAACGATATGGACAACGCAAAGATTCTCATAGTGGCCGCCGTGCTGTCGGCATCATGTACCGGCAACCAACAGGCGTACGATGCTTCGGGGACGTTCGAAGCGGTGGAAACCATCATATCTGCCGAGGCAACTGGCACAATCCGCGCGTTGGACGTGGAAGAAGGCCAATTGCTCACAGCCGGACAAGCCGTGGGCTACATAGATAGCATGCAGCTGTACCTGAAGAAACGCCAACTGGAGGCGCAGATCAATGCGGTGCTGAGCAAAAAGCCCAATATCGCGGTACAACTGGCAGCCTTGCAGGAGCAACTGGACCAAGCGATACGCGAGCAACAGCGGATTGCCAATATGGTGAAGGCGGATGCTGCAACCCCCAAACAACAGGACGACGCCAACGCACAGGTGGCCGTGATAAAAAAACAAATCGCTGCCCAGCAGTCCAACTTGGGTATCAGCTCATCGAGCATCACGCAGGAAACATCGCCCTTGGCGGTACAGATTGCGCAGGTGGAAGACCAACTCGCCAAAAGCCGGATCGTTAACCCCATAGCGGGCACCGTACTCGTGAAATATGCCGAAGCCAATGAAAGCACCGCCACGGGAAAACCGCTGTACAAAATAGCGGACCTGTCAACCGTCACCCTCAGGGCCTACGTTACCGGTCCGCAATTCAGTCAACTCCAACTCAACCAACAGGTAACGGTACTAGTGGACGATGCAGACGGAAATTACCGTGAATACCCGGGCACGGTGGCATGGATAAGCGACAAAGCTGAGTTTACACCCAAGACCATCCAGACCAAAGACGAGCGGGAGAACCTTGTTTATGCCGTCAAGATCAACGTAAAGAATGATGGATTATTGAAAATCGGGATGTATGGGGAAGTGAGGTTTTAAAAATGGTTAGCGTAGACAACATCACGAAGACTTACCAAAAGGGTACCGTAAAGGCGGTAACGGGCGTTTCTTTTTCGGTAGCGGAGGGAGAGTTATTCGGGCTGATCGGGCCGGATGGGGCGGGCAAGAGCACCCTCTTCCGCATACTGACCACCCTCCTACTGCCCGATAGCGGCAGGGCGACCGTGAACGGCCACGACGTGGTGGCGGACTACCGCCAAATCCGTAACCAGGTGGGCTACATGCCTGGGCGGTTTTCCTTGTACCAGGACCTCACCGTGGAGGAGAACATCCAGTTTTTCGCAACAGTATTCAACACCTCGATATTGGAAAATCACCACCTTATCGAAGACATCTACGTACAGCTGGAGCCTTTCAAAAAGCGCCGGGCTGGCAAACTGTCGGGAGGGATGAAGCAAAAACTCGCCCTGTGCTGCGCGCTCATCCACAGACCCACCGTGCTTTTCCTCGACGAGCCTACCACGGGCGTGGACCCGGTGTCGCGCAAGGAATTTTGGGAGATGCTGGGGCGACTGAAAAAGCAGGGGATCACCGTCGTGGTTTCTACTCCGTATATGGACGAAGCGGCCCTGTGCGATCGCATCGCACTCATCCAGCATGGCAACATACTGGCCATCGATTCGCCACAAGGAATCATAGATGCCTATCCTACTTCCCTGTTCGCCATAAAAGCCACGGATATGCCACGTGTTAGCCACGTATTGGCCACCCAAGAGCCCCCTTTCATAGGGTATATATTCGGTGAGTATATACACGTTGATGCACCTGGTAAGGGGAACCGAGACCTGACGGACGAATTGACCGAGCTGCTGACCAACGCGGGCCTGAACGGTGTTGAAGTGAAGCCGATTGCACCCACCATCGAAGATTGTTTCATTAAAATGCTGACCTCATGACCACGACAGGGCCCATCATCAAAACCGATAAGCTAACCAAAAGGTTCGGCGATTTCATCGCGACCAACGAAATCAGTTTCGAGGTTTACAAAGGGGAGATATTCGGCTTCTTGGGTGCCAACGGCGCCGGCAAAACCACGGCCATGCGGATGTTGTGTGGCCTATCCAAACCTTCGTCGGGAAAAGCCACGGTTGCCGGATTCGATGTATACCGCCAAACCGAGCAGATCAAGCAGCACATCGGCTACATGAGCCAGAAATTTTCGTTGTATGAAGACCTGACCGTACTGGAGAACATCCGTTTCTTCGGCGGGATATACGGGCTGGACAGCCGACAGCTGCGACAAAAAAGCGATGCACTCGTTGAACGGCTGGGGCTGCAATCGGAAGCCAAAAAGCTGGTGGGCGACCTGCCCCTAGGCTGGAAGCAGAAACTCGCGTTCTCGGTCGCGGTACTGCATGAGCCGGATATCGTGTTCCTCGACGAGCCTACCGGCGGTGTGGACCCGGTGACGCGCAGGCAATTCTGGGCCATGATCTACGAGGCGGCAAGCCGCGGCATTACCCTATTCGTTACCACCCACTACATGGACGAGGCTGAATATTGCAACCGGATCTCCATTATGGTGGATGGCCGCATCGAAGCACTCGGCACACCGGCGGACTTGAAAATGCAATTAAACGAACCGTCTATGGATGGAGTGTTTTACCAACTGGCACGGGGAGCAAAAAGAGGGGATTAAAATGAAACAATTTGCGACATTCGTAAAAAAGGAGTTTTTCCACGTATTGCGTGATCGGCGCACCTTGCTGATTTTGATTGGTATGCCGATTGCGCAAATCCTCATTTTCGGGTTCGCATTGACGAACGAAGTGAAAAATGCGCGGATCGCGGTGATAGACCAAGCGAAAGACCGGGATTCCCAACACCTCATCAACCGGATAGCGGCCAGCAGCTACTTCGAAATTCAGGAAGATGTGCTCGATAGGGACCGTATGGAAACGGCCTTCCGGGCAGGCGGCATCAAGCTGGCCTTGATCTTTCCGGCCAACTTCGGAAACGACCTCGCCCACCAAAACCATGCGCAGGTACAAGTGATAGCAGATGCCTCCGACCCGAACAGCGCGACCACCTTGACCAACTACGTATCTTCCATCATCCGCGATTACCAAATGGAGCTTAACGAACAGGTGGCCCTACCCCACCAGATTACCCCGCAAATCCGGATGCTGTACAACCCGCAGCTCAAAGGTGCACCCAACTTCGTACCGGGAGTCATTGCCTTGGTATTGATGCTGGTCTCCGTGATGATGACGGCCATATCCATCGTCCGTGAAAAAGAAACGGGTACCATGGAGGTGCTATTGGTTTCGCCGTTCAAACCCGTATGGGTCATCCTGTCGAAAGCGGTCCCTTACTTGCTTCTCTCCCTCGTCAATGTGTTATCGATCGTACTGATGAGCGTATTCGTGTTGCAGATACCGGTAGAAGGCAGCTGGCTGCTGCTATTCGCCGAAAGCGCCCTATTCATCGTTACCTGCCTCACGCTCGGCATCTTCATTTCCATCAAAACGAAGACACAGCAGGTGGCCATGCTGGTTTCCTTGATGGGGATGTTGCTACCCACGGTGATGTTCAGTGGATTTATGTTCCCCATCGAGAACATGCCCGTATTCCTGCAGTGGATATCCAACATCGTCCCGGCAAAATGGTTTTATAGCATCGTCAAATCCATCATGATCAAAGGTGTGGGCATGGAAGGGGTTTGGAAGGAAACACTCATCCTCTGCGGGATCACCGTGTTTCTTTTCGTGGTGAGTTTAAAGAGTTTTAAAATACGGTTGGAATGAGAACCATCAAATTCCTCTTGCAAAAAGAATTTAGGCAGATTTTCCGGAATCGCGCCATCCTGATGCTTATCCTGGTGATGCCGGTCATGCAGCTGATTATCCTGCCGTTGGCAGCAGACTATGAAATCAAAAACATCAACCTTTCCGTGGTAGACCACGACCATTCGCCCTATTCAAGGCAGCTGATTTCGAAAGTGACGGCCTCCGGCTATTTCCGGTTGGAGGGATACCATGCATCGCTTAAAGCGGCCTATGGCTTTATTGAGCAGGACCAGGCCGACCTCGTATTGGAAATACCGCAGGGGTTTGAACGCAACCTCATACGCGAAGGGGAGCAACCACTGTTTATTGCCATCAATGCCATCAACGGCGCCAAGGCTGGCTTGGGCGGGGCGTACCTTGCCGACATCATCCGCGACTATAACCAGGATATCCGGGTAGCACAGGTCGAACCCACGCGCTTCGGCACCTCTCCCTCCATAGAAGTGGTAACCAGCAACCGTTTCAACCCCCTGCTCAACTACCAGTTCTTCATGGTGCCGGGTATCCTCGCAATCCTATTGACCATGGTGGGCGGCTTCCTATCGGCACTGAACATCGTCAAGGAAAAAGAAGTGGGTACCATTGAGCAGATCAATGTAACGCCCATCAAAAAGCACCATTTCATCCTGGGTAAGCTCATCCCCTTCTGGATACTGGGCAACGTTGTCTTTACCCTCGGTTTGCTTGTTTCATGGATTATCTATGGCATATTCCCCCAAGGTAATATATTAGCCATGTACGGATTTGTTTGGGTGTACCTGCTGGCTGTGCTCGGCTTCGGGTTGTTGATTTCCACCTACACCGATACCCAACAGCAAGCCATGTTTATCATGTTTTTCTTCATGATGGTGTTCATCCTCATGGGTGGGCTGTTCACGTCGATAGACAGCATGCCGGGGTGGGCACAAGTACTATCGGCGTTGAACCCGGTGAGTTACCTCGTGGAGGTGATGCGGATGATTATCCTCAAAGGGAGTGGCTGGGCGGCCATCCTTCCCCACCTGGGTGCCATACTGGGCTTTGCCGTGGTGCTGAATGGCTGGGCCATCTGGAATTACCGCAAAATCCGTTGATCGGCAGGAACGTAGTAAATTATTTATTTGCCAATTGTAATTTATCGGTCATTATTCTCGTCTATATAAAACGGTGCTGAAATCATCGGAATAAAAATTATACATTTGACCAATTTAATATAATAGTCAAACAGTCCGTCAGGAGGTTTTAGGTTGAAAGCTATGCAAGCACGAGGCATTTTACTAAACTACGAAGGAACCATCGATACCAATGGGCAACATTGGGGAGCTATCTTATGGCATAAATTCCGGAAGCACCACATCACCCTGGATAAGTCGGCATTCAACAAGGCATATGCCTATTCGGAAGCAGCGCTGGCCTCGGGTCATATCATCCAGCCCGACGATACGTTTATGGACGTGCTGGTGCACAAGATTACCCAACAATTTGATTTTCTCGCGGATGCCGGCCACCAATTGGACTATTCGCTCATCACTGCCATCGCCGAAGAGTGCGACCAATTGGCCCAGCGCACACTACGTAAGGCCAAAACCATTCTGGAAAGCCTCTCCAGTGCTTTCCCGATTGTGCTGGTATCAAACTTCTACGGCAACCTCAATGCGGTGCTCGCCGATTTCGATATCCGTAAGTATTTTGCCGACGTGGTGGAGACCACCGACCCGAAGTCGCACGCTGACACGGCCATCTACGAACAAGGTGTACAGCGACTGGGCTATGCCGCCGAGGAGTGCGTAGCGGTGGGCGATTCCTACAACCGCGATATCCTGCCATCCAAAGAAATCGGTTGCCAGACCGTATGGCTCAACGTGGAAAGCTGGGAAGAATGGGGAATCGACGAATTGGGGATTTCCGATGCGGAGATCGGTGATTTCAACCAGCTGCCGCGATTGCTCGAACAATGGGACCCACCCTTTTTAGCACCCACCCGGTAGCGTTTTCCTGAAAAATTCGCATATTAGTTGCCCAAAGGTCAATTAAATGCAAGTAAAGAAATATTCTGGCGAACTGGTTGAGTTTGATCTGCGCCGTCTGAAAGGGTCCCTCTCCAAATCGGGTGCTACGCCCGATGTGGTTGACGAAGTGTGGGAGCGGATGAAGCCAATGGTCTATGACGGGATCAGCACCCGCGACGTATACAAACTGGCGTTCCGCTTACTGAAAAGGGAAGCCGACTCCTTTGCAGCCCGCTATAGCCTCAAACGTGCGCTGAAGGATCTGGGGCCGGCAGGTTATTATTTCGAACAATGGGTGGCCAAGCTTTTCAACCATGCCAATTACCGAACGCTTACCGGCCAGCTCCTTACCGGCAACTCGGTAACCCATGAGGTAGATGTGGTGGCGCAAAAAGACGACGAACTGCTATTGGTGGAATGCAAGTTCCGCAATACGGAAGATGCCAAGATTACCGTGACCACACCGATGTACTTCCTATCGCGGGTAAACGACTTCGATGGCCGTACATTTTCGTTCTTTGGCAAAGAGATGCGGTTTACCGCGGGCTGGCTGGTTACCAATGCATATATGACCACAGACTCCATTGACTTCTCGGCCTATTACAATCTCAACCTTCTGGCATGGAACTATCCCAAAGAAAGCAACATCAAGCGGCGCGTAGACAACGCCGGCCTGTACCCGATTACCTGCCTCACCACCATCAGCAAAGCTGAAAAGGACATCCTCTTGAAGCAGGGATGCATATTGGTGAAAGACATCGTAGACGACCCCTCCCCATTAGATCGGTTGGATTGCGCGCCCCGCAAGAAAAGACGGATTACACAGGAAGCGATTGAATTGGTTAACCATCAAAACGACTGAGACAATGAGGAATGCCTTTATAAAAGAAGAACACAAATTTATGGAGGGCGCGCGTGCGCGCTGGAAAGAACTCAAATACGTAGGTGGCGTAGTGATGCAATTCCTCAAAGGGTTCCGGGGTTTGCACTTCATCGGTCCGTGCGTCACCGTATTCGGCTCGGCACGCTTCAAGGAGGACCACCCTTACTACGAACTGGCCCGCCACGTCTCTGCCGAAATCGGTAAGCTCGGCTTTGCCATCATGACCGGCGGCGGCCCGGGCATTATGGAGGCGGCAAACCGGGGCGCGAAAGAAAGCGGCGCCCTCTCCGTAGGCTGCAATATCGTATTGCCCCACGAACAGGCACACAACCCCTACCTCGACCGGTTCGTGACGATGGAATATTTCTTCGTACGCAAGGAGCTGTTGCGCAAGTACTCGTTCGCCTTCATTGTGCTGCCGGGTGGGTTCGGCACGCTGGATGAATTTTTCGAAACGCTCACCCTTATCCAAACCGGCAAAATCACACGGTTTCCCATTGTTGTGATGGGGGTGGGTTTCCATAAGGAAATCATTGCTCACGTACAGCGCATGATGGATGAAAAAACGATCAGCCCCGAAGACATGGACCTCCTGCTCTTTACCGACTCGGTAGACGAGGTGGTTGCCCACATCCGCAAACACGCGGAAGGATCGCCAAGCATCAAATTGAATCCGCCCCGCAAGGCTGCCTGGGCATTGGGTGAGCGGAAGCTGAAACGCGCATGAAAATCCTTTGGAAATACCTCAAACCGCAACGTAGGTATATCTATTTTGCCCTGTTGTTGGCAGCAGCCGCGCAGTTGCTATCGATGATAGACCCCATCATCTTCGGGAAGATCATTGACGACTATGCAAACAACATCCAAGGGCGCAGCCAAGACGAATTGGTCGAAGGGGTTCTTTTCTGGTTATTCATCGCCATCGGCATCGCCCTATTGGCACGGTTGGCACGCTCCTTTCAGGACTATGTGATGCGGCTCGCCGTGCAGCGGTTCGGCATGCAGATATTCAATGATGGCCTCCGGCAGACGTTGCGCCTGTCATTCCAGGAGTTTGAGGAGCAACGCAGCGGTGAAACATTGGCGGTGTTGCAAAAGGTGCGCACCGATACTGAACGCTTCATCAACTCGGCTATCAACATCCTGTTTTCTTCATTGGTGGGATTCGGATTTCTGATTTGGTACGCCATTACCAAACATTGGGCGCTGATTCCCATTTTTCTGATCGGCTTTGTGGTTATCGGTTCCATTACGAGTATGCTGAGCCGTAAGATAAAGACCACGCAGCGTAGCATCAACCGGGAGACCACCCGCATGTCGGGCATCATCACCGAGTCACTACGCAATATCGAACTCGTTAAGAGCTTAGGACTCACCTTCCCCGAGATACGGCGTATGCGCGGCCATACGCAAACCATCTTCGATTTGGAAATGGCCAAAACACGGCGGGTGCGCTTCCTCTCCTTCCTACAGGGAACTACGCTCAACCTGCTTCGCCAATCCATCCTGTTCACGCTGCTCTGGCTCATATTCCGCGAGGTACTGACCCCTGGCGAGCTCATCACGATGCAGTTCATCTCCACCTCCATCTTTATGCCGCTGCAGGATATCGGCAACATCATTGTGCAATACCGGGAGGCCGAGGCATCCATCCATTTGTTCGACGGGCTGATGCAGAAACCCATCGAGCAACGGCCCGAAGACCCGGTCCCCATCGGCGATTTGGAATCGGTGGTATTCGACCGCGTTGTGTTTAAGCACAAAACGGCATCACAGAATGCCATCGACGATATTTCATTTACCGTGAGCAAGGGCGAAACCATTGCCTTCGTGGGGCCATCCGGCTCGGGCAAATCGACCTTGGTGAAGTTGCTCGTGGGGTTATACCGTCCCGTATCGGGCCACATCCTCTTTAACGACATCCCGGCAGAAGAGGTACGATTTAACGAAATGCGGCGGCAGATCGGCTTCGTAACGCAAGACACCCAGCTTTTTGCCGGCACGATCAAAGACAACCTACTGTTCGTAAAACCCGACGCGACCGAAGAAGAAGTGCTGTCTGCCCTGCATAAAGCCAGCTGCACACAGTTGCTGGCACGCAGCGAAAAGGGAATACACACCGTATTGGGTGAAGGGGGGCTTAAATTATCGGGCGGTGAAAAACAACGGATTTCCATCGCCCGGGCACTGATACGGAACCCCCGGTTACTCATTTTCGACGAGGCCACCAGCGCGCTCGATTCGCTGACCGAGGAAGCCATCACCGAAACGGTAAGGGCACTATCGGGCGAGCGGGAGCAGATCACCGTGCTGATTGCACACCGCCTGTCGACCATCATGCATGCCGACCGGATTATCGTATTGGAAAAAGGGAAGATTGCCGAAACCGGCACCCACGATGAATTGGTGGATGCCCGCGGACTGTACTATGCCATGTGGCGGCAGCAGATCGGCGAACGGCGGTAATCTTATGGTCGCTCCGTTACTCCAGCCCCAAGTTGAACGTTTTCCTAAGCACATCGAGTGTAGGGTTCTTGGCAACCATGGCCTGGTATTTCTCTTGTGAAGTATAGGGCTTGCGTGCCGTTTCGTTCTTCACCGCGATGGGGATCAGGTCGATGGCGAAGTTCCGCAGATTGGTCCGCAGATCATTCAGGATATCTATTTTCGATGCGCTTAACAGATCCTGCTGAATGGGATTTTCTATCACTACCCCGATGTTGAAGTCGGGCTGCAACTCGGGTGCGTTGGCGGTCATCAACGTAAATAGGTTGATCTTATTTTCGGCTTTCAGTTTATCTGCCAACGCATGCCAATGTTGGAGCAACGTTTCGTGGCTGAATGCCTGCCGTTCCGTTCCACTAAGCAACTCCGGTTCGTCTGTAGGCCGTGCCTCTTCCTTTTTATCGGCCAAAATCGTATTCAGGTCGGGGATGGCATTGCTGAGCTTCACATCGCCCCATGAACGGGCCTTCGGAGTTGGCGGCCGTGGGTCGGCACTCGGTTGCCGGTGGTCGATGGTTTCCTGTCTCACCTGACGACTATCGACTGACGACTGACGACTATCGGCTGACGATTGCGTTAACGCTGGCTTTTTTTTTTCAGCCACCTCCGTGGGTAGCGAAGCACCGCTTTTGGCCAACTGGATGGCCGATGCCACGTGGCACATCTTCAACAGTGCCAACTCCACCTGTAGCCGCTGGTTTTTGCTGGTACGGTAGTTGACTTCACAGTGGTTGGCGATATTCAGCGCCGACAACAGCAAACCCGGCGACACCTGCTGCGACTGCTTCAGGTAACGCTGGCGGATGGTGTCGCTCGTATCCAACAGCTTCAGCGTAGCGGGTTCTTTGGCTACCAGCAAATCGCGGAAATGCGAACCCAGCCCACCGATAAAATGGCTGCCATCGAACCCGTGGGCCAGTATCTCGTCTAAAATGAGCAATGCCGACGCTGAATCTTCCTCGATAATCGCATCGGTGAGCCGGAAGTAATATTCGTAATCAAGGATATTGAGGTTGTCTATAACCGCTTGGTAGGTCACTTCCTTGTTGGAGAAGCTTACGATCTGGTCAAACATCGACAGCGCATCGCGCAATCCGCCATCCGCCTTCTGCGCAATGATGTGCAATCCGTCCGGATCAAAAGACACCCCTTCCTTGCCCGCTATGGATGCCAGGTGGTCGGCCATATCGACCACCTTGATGCGGTTGAAATCAAAAATCTGGCACCGCGAAAGGATCGTAGGCAGAATCTTGTGCTTCTCGGTGGTGGCGAGGATAAAAATCGCGTAGCTGGGGGGTTCTTCGAGCGTTTTCAGGAACGCATTGAAGGCCTGCTGCGACAGCATATGCACTTCATCGATGATGTATATCTTATACCTACCCGTTTGCGGCGGAATGCGAACCTGGTCGATGAGGCTGCGGATATCATCGACGGAATTGTTCGATGCCGCATCCAGCTCATGGATGCTGAAGGAATTGCCGTTCTGGAACGATTTGCAGCTATCGCACTGCCCACAGGCTTCCACCTCTTCGCTTAAGTGCTCACAGTTGATAGTCTTCGCCAAAATACGGGCGCAGGTCGTCTTACCCACCCCACGCGGCCCGCAGAACAAAAATGCCTGTGCCAACTGCTTGTTTTTAATGGCATTCTTGAGGGTAACGGTAATATGCTGCTGCCCAACCACCGTATCAAACGTGGCGGGACGGTATTTCCGGGCCGAAACGATAAAATTATCCATCGCTACGAAGATAAAAATTTTTGGTCAACGGAGAAGCCGCCCAACCCCAACTTCCATCCTGGGCGGTCCCAACCGACAAGAAAAAATAATCCGCCGAAGAAATCTGTAACAAAACCAACGGGAATATGGAATCCACGTAACATTATCATCAACACAATATCCTACTATGCGGTAATTTCCGGCATATTCGCAGCAATTAGCATATTTTAACAACGTTGAGATTGTCTTTTAACATTAATTAACTAACTATACATCACTAAAACCTATTTCTTTGCCATAACTAAAACAATAGTACATGTTTATAAACAAACACATGACCCGTAAACTCCTGCCTCTCTTCACGATGCTTTTTGCCGCGACCGTTTTCACTTCATTTGCACAAGACACCGCACCTATCGTGAAAGGCAAAGTGGTAGATTCTACCGACAACCGTGCGATAGCCTATGTAACCATCAATATCCGTACAGACAGTGCGGCGGTCAAATCCCTCGTTACCGACGCTAAGGGCGAATTTGAACTGGCAGGATTGGTAGCTGGAAATTACACGGCAGCCTTCGTTGCGGTAGGTTACCAAACCAAGGAACTGCCAATCGCGTTGCTCGATAACACCGTCGAGCTTAACTTGGGCAACATTCCGTTGGCCGCCGATGCCCAAGCGCTGGATGAGGTGGTTGTGACCGCCAACCGACCCATCGTAAAACAGGATATCGACCGACTGACCTACGACGTGCAGGCCGACCCCGAAAGCAAAATATTAACGGCGTTGGACATGATGCGAAAGATTCCATTACTTTCTGTAGACGGGGATGAAAACGTCTTACTACAAGGTAATTCCAATTATCGGATTTTCATCAACAACAAGCCTTCCACCATGATTGCGCGTAACCCGAAAGATGTATTGAAGGCCATGCCTGCTGAGTCCATTGAAAAAATAGAGGTAATCACCACGCCGCCAGCACGGTACGAAAGCGAGGGCCTGGCAGGTATCATCAATATCATTACCAACAAAAATGTCGACAATGGCTACCGCGGATCGGCCAACCTCCGTTACCGTAGTCCTGCGGGCGGACCGGGGATAGGTGGCTCCCTAACACTCAAACAAGGGAAATTCGGCGCATCGGGTTACTTTGGGGGAAGCCTTTCACAGCGCCCGGAAACGCAGAGCAATTTCGAACGCGCCACCATGGGCAGCCAACCGAACATCCTGCTTCAAAACGGCCTCAGTGATGGCTCAAGCAACTTCACCTATTTGGGTACGGAGCTCAGTTATGATATTGACAGCCTAAACCTCATCACGGGCGAGATCGGGTTCAACTTGGGACGGTTTGACAATAATGGCAGTCAGTTTTCCAATACAAGCACATTGGATGGCCTGCCGTTGCAGGGGTTCAGCATGCATAACATGGGGAAAAGCCATTGGGATGGTTACAACCTGGGACTCAATTACCAAAAGGGGTTCAAGCGCAATAAGGAGCAAATGCTCACGTTCTCATACCGCTTTGGGCATGATACGGACGGCCAGGATAACCATATGCGCATTGCCGACCGTATTAACTACGAAGTACCCGATTACAACCAAACAAACAATGGCAACCAAGACGAACATACGGTTCAACTTGACTACGTGCACCCACTCAAGAAGTTGAATATAGAGGGCGGGGTAAAGGGAATTTTCCGGCTGAACAGCAGCGATTTCCGTTCGGCCAATTTCGATGAGGCCAGCAATGGATTCATCGAAGACCCAGACCAGACGAACACATACGAAAACAACCAATACATCCTCAGCGTTTATAACTCCTATCAGTACAAACTTGAGAAATGGGGTTTCAGTGCCGGATTGCGCGCCGAACAGACGGTGGTTAAGGCCGATTTTATTTCAAGCAATTCCAACGTGGATCAGAATTACTTCAATTTCATCCCTTCGGTGGCCATCAACCATATCCTCAAGCAGGGCAAAACATTGAATTTGGGTTATACCCAACGGATACAGCGTCCGGGCATATGGAACCTAAACCCATTCGTAAACCGGTCCAACCCCAACTTCGAATATGCCGGGAATCCGGACCTCCGGCCCGTGCTGAACAACACCTTCAACCTCCGCTATAGCAGCTTTGGCAAAGCCAATATCAATGTGGGGATGAGCTACTCCTTCGCGAACAATACCATCCAACGGCTGATCAACTACGATGAAGAGACGGGCATTTCCCGCTTTACTTACGAAAACATCGGCAAAGACAAATCATTAGGCACAAATATCAGCATCAACTATCCCATCACGAAAAAACTGAACCTCAACCTAAGCGGTGATATGACCTACATCTGGCTCGAAGGCGTGGTGGATGGCAAAGCAACCAGCAATTCGGGGCTGCGGGGCTACATGTATGGCGGAATGAGTTACCTGTTTGAAGATGGATGACGGGTGAACGGGAACTTCAGCTACAGCACGGCGTACATCATGCTGCAGGGGCAAAGTAACTCTTTCCCCTACTACGGCATCAGCGCTTCAAAAGATCTGATCAAGGAGAAATTGAGCATTTCGGGATCGGTTTCAAACCCTTTTAACAAATACCGCAATTATGTCAACGACATGGCGGGTCCCAATTTCACCCAATCCTCGTTTTTCCAGAATTACTACCGCTCTTTCAGCGTGAGCCTGTCTTATCGTTTTGGGCGATTGAAAGACGAAATACGCAAGAATCGCCGAGGCATCAAAAATGACGATGTTTCCGGGGGAGGTGGACAACAGGGCGGAAATTAACCCGGCGATTCTTTCGGCAAATGGATATTTAATTTTAAGTTTGTTCGCAAAAAGGTTCCACTTATGCACGTGTACGGAATAAAAAACTGCAATACGGTAAAAAAAGCCCTAACCTGGCTGGATGAAAACAACTTCTCCTATACGTTCCATGATTTCAAAAAAGAAGGCGTTGCCTTAAGCAAGCTGGAAGCATGGGAACAACAAACCGGGTGGGAACCGTTGGTCAACAAACGGGGCACCACGTGGCGGCAACTCTCGCCCGAGGCACAGCGCGCCGTGGTGGATGCCGCATCGGCCAATGCCTTGATGCAGGAGAAAACCAGCGTCATCAAGCGGCCTGTCATCGAAAGCCCGGCTGGGGTTATTTTAGGATTCGATGCCACCGAATACAGTGCCAAATTAAAGTAACGAACAGACCAAAACAGCACGATATGAATAAAACACGAATGGCTTGCATTGCCTGCGTAGCGATGCTAGCTGGATTTTCGCCCTCGGCGGGATGGGCACAAACCACTGGCAGTAATTACGATTACACCGAAGCATTTAATCCGTTTTTCTATACAAACAATGGTACGGAATACCGCTCTGCAAGTGGAATGCCAGGACCAAAATACTGGCAGAATGCCGTCGATTACAAAATCAGCGCCCGATTGAATGACCAAACCAATGAGATCACCGCTAGCGTAACCCTCGAATACACCAATAACAGCCCGGATGAATTGGATTTCATTTGGCTGCAACTGGACCAGAACATGTTTTCGCAAGAAGGGCGCGGCCACCTCATCGTTCCATTGACCAAGAGCCGCTACGGTGATGCACGTTCGGATTTCGACGGGGGGTACGACATCCAAGCTGTGAAATTCGGAAACGGTGCGGCTGCCGAGCACCTGATTACCGACACCCGCATGCAGGTTTTTTTGCCCGAACCGCTGCAAGCCAACGGGGGCAAAACGACGATAACGGTTGACTATTCTTATATCGTACCCACCCATGGTGCTGACCGAACCAGTGTGTTGGAGACCCAGAACGGCAAGATTTTCGCCGTTGCGCAGTGGTTTCCCCGTGTAGCTGTTTATGATGATATTCTGGGCTGGAACGTACAGCCTTATACCGGACCGGGCGAGTTTTACCTGGAGTTTGGCAACTACGAGGTGGAGATCACCGCGCCGGCCAACCACATCGTGGTGATGGGCGGTGAACTGCTGAACCCCAAGGACGTGTATACGGCGGCACAGGCACAACGGTTGGAGCAAGCCAAAAAAAGCGACGAAACGGTTGTTATCCGCTCGGCCGAAGAAGTGACCCAAGCCAGCTCGCGGCCACAGGGCCAAAAAGAGCTGACATGGAAATTCAAACTCCAAAACGCCCATGACGTGGCCTGGGCCTCGTCGCCCGCCTTTATCGTGGATGGTGCCAAAATAAACCTCCCCAATGGCCATACGTCGTTTGCCTTATCGGCTTATCCGATAGAAAGCAACGGTGGCAACGGATGGGAGCGCTCTACCGAATATACCAAAGCATCCATCGAGTTCTATTCAAACCTCTTGATGGAATACCCCTACCCCGTCGCGGTCAATGTAGCGGCCGAAATCGGTGGGATGGAATACCCGGCCATCGTTTTCTGCAGCTATAAAGCAAAAGGCCGTGGCCTGTGGGGTGTTACCGATCATGAGTTTGGGCACATCTGGTTCCCGATGATTGTGGGCAGTAACGAGCGGCTCCATGCGTGGATGGATGAAGGTTTCAACACCTTCATCAATGACCTATCTACGGAAGCCTTCAACAACGGGGAATATTATCGGGCAGCGGGCGATGCGAACCGACTGGCCCAGGTGCTGACGCGGCCCGACCTGGAACCCGTGATGAGTACGCCACAGAACATGCAAGAACGCAACATCGGTGTCTTGGCTTACTTCAAGCCCGGTTTCGGTCTTACCTTGCTCCGCAACGAGATACTCGGCCCCGAACGCTTCGACCGCGCTTTTAAAACCTACCTGCATCGCTGGGCATACAAGCATCCCACGCCCGACGATTTCTTCCGTACGATGGAAAACGTGGCCGGCGAGAACCTCAATTGGTTTTGGCGGGGTTGGTTTAAATACAATTGGCGGTTCGACCAGGGCATTGTGATGGTCACTACCGACGCTAGCGACCCGAATGACAAAGGGATGATTACCATCGAAAATTTCGAAAAGATGCCCATGCCCGTGGTCGTGGATATCACCACGGAAAGCGGCAAGGTCCATCGCGTAAGGCTACCGGTGGAAATATGGGAACGCAACCATACATGGACGTTCAAAGCACCTACAGACGAAAAGATCGTGACGATACAACTGGACCCCGATAAAGTCTATCCAGACCACAATCCGGATAATAACCGTTGGGACATTACCGAACAATAGTACAGTATATCCGTTGATTAGTATATGCAGTGTGTAAGATTGACATCGGCCGTAGAAGTAAAGCTGGCTATCCGGGCACTGCATATCCTATTTTTTCTTTGGGCATTTTCCACACCCGCCGCGGCACAGGAAACCACCCTTAACGGATACGTGCTTGAGCTGGGCAGCGGTGAGCCGCTACGCTTTGTGGAAATCAAGAACCTAAATACGGGCGCATCGGCTGAAAGCCTTGAAGATGGCTCCTTCCGTATTGCTGCCGATAAAAACGAGCGCCTCCAATTTGAATATCCCGGTTACCGTACCGACACCTTGGTAGTTATAGAGTTTGGCGTAAAACGGGTTTACCTCACGCCCGATGGAAGCACCATCCAGTTGGACGAGGTGCAGATACAAGCCATGACCGATAGCCGCTTGGAAGCCGAAATAAAACGGGCGAAAGCGGAGGGGGCATTTACCGAAGTGTCGCAGCAGCGTGGTGGCATTCGCATATCGCCCTCGCGGTGGTTTGCCAAAGACGGGCGGCAAGCGCGGCAACGCTACCAGTTACTGCTCGCCGAACGGGAGCGCCGGCAAATCGATGCCCGCTTTACTCCCAGTGCCATCACTGCCATTACCCCGCTTAAAGGCGCGGATCTGGAGCTGTACATGACCAAGTACAGGCCTTCCGTGGAGTTTCTTTCCACTGCCGACGAATCCGATCTTCAGCTCTACATCATGGATACCTATGCTGCGTTCAAGGCGTTGACGCCTGAGGAACGGGCTGCAATCAAGGCCCCCACACAGCAGGAGAAAAACGATTGACAAAGCGGGTCCGTATGCGTATTATTCGGCGGGAAGCTTAACCTTGAACGCCCGATATGGATATTCGGTTTTATCGATTCCGTTGTTCCATTGCGGCAAGCGCTGCAATTGAGCACAGGTCACATACAGGTATCCATCCGACCCGATCCCAAAAGAATCGGGCCAAAGCAAACGGGGGTCCTGCACCAGCTGGTGCAACTCCCCATCCGGGGCCAGGTACGATATGGAATAATTTTCGGAAGTGGTAAGGTAAACATTCCCCTGTTTGTCGGCTATCAGACCATGTGTAACCCCAACCAAACCCATGTCTTCCACCGTGGCAGACAGCTCAGCCGCGGAAAGCGTTGTATCGGCGAGGTATCGGGTTTGTATCCTGAACAGGTTATCATGGTTGATAGGCTTGAAATAGAAATATTGGAAGTCATGCGTCAACGCAATGCCGTTGACGTGGGAGGAAAACGGCTTTCCGTCCTTACTGCGCATTTCAATATCGTCGTAGCAGAGTGCGCGGTCGGCTGCCGTGGTATACGGACTGTGTTGCAGCACCGTCCGCGTACTGCCCGTCACCAGATCCAGCACAACGATGGCCGCCCGCCCGGGATCGGACAAGTACGCCAGTTTTTTTTCCACATCTACCCGCACGTCATTCAGCGCCGACTTGGATTTATCCAAATCGTCAAACAGATACACGTTTTCTACCTTATCGGAGCGCGTATCGATTTTTACCAGTTTGAATTGACCGGAAGCAGCTTCGCCATCACTGAATATATTGCCCCCAGGCCCGGGTTTAGAATCGAGCACCCAAAGCTTGTCCTCCGCGTCGACGAATAGATCCTGAACCCGCAGAAAATGTGCTCCATATGGACCATCGGTATTCCATACGCTATCGGGATAGGCAGATAACTCACCGCCTTCCAATACGGCGAGGGAGAGGTGACCTTCGCCATTCGCATTGGGAAATGAGACGAAAACGCGGTTTTCAGTATTCACACTCAGCCCGATAGCCATACGATTGCCAAACTCGGCAACGGGAACCAATTCGGCCGCGCCGGTTGTGGCGGACCGCTCCGAACAAGCCGTCGCCAATACCAATAAAAGTATCGATTGTTTTGCTTTGGATGTTGTGATCATCTTATATATTACCGCCCCGTTCTACCCGGAACGATACTTTGCAAATTGCGCCATAGGAGGTGACTTCTCCGTCTTTGACATGTACTTTAAAATCTTTCACGTATACCGAGTCGATATTGGAAACGGTAGCCGACACTTCTTTCACCGCGTTGCGGATAGCATCATCAAAACTGTTGTTGGACGAGGCGATCACCTCGATTACTTTTACAATAGCCATAACCAAATTATTTAATGTTTATGCCAAGTAAACATATCGAGGTACAATTTGTTTGCGGCCAAGCCGGGTATAGCTGCTATACGCTTTGCCCGAAGGTCAATAAGTTATTGTCCGGATCAAGCAAGTGGAACTCCCGTTGCCCCCACGGCCGCGTTTGCAATGCCCCATTTGGATGGATGGCCACACCATTGTCGACCATCGACCGGTATAGGCCGTCCACGTCATCCGTCCGTATATACACCTGGCCGTAATTTTCCTTCGGATCAAGCTCAGTGAACAAAAAGAAATGGAGTTCGATATTTTCCTTCTTCACCAATAGATAGTCGTCGTATTCGGCATTGCCCACCGGGACGAATCCCAATTTGTTTATGTAATATTCCCGTGTCGCAGCTTTATCGCGCATGGGTAACTTCGGGTGTATGGAGGTAAGCATGGTTTCCTAAATTTGCTAATGCAGGTAAAGGTACAGAAAAATGGTTTAAAGCCGTCGCCTACAAAAGTCATGTCATCGCCAGGGTAAACGTCGTCCCATTGTTTTTCCCCGTATCTAAAACCACGCTGCACTGTATCGCCTCCGCAAGATCCCGGATTATGTGAAGTCCCAATCCATATTTCGTTCCCACTGCCGCTTTCTTATTGTACAACGCATCTACCTGCTCGCGTGACACGCCCGGACCATTGTCTGTAATACTAATCAGTACTTTTCCGCCCCGTTTTACAGCGCGCCATTCCACCCGCGGGTTAGGCGCATTTCTGAGGGCTTTCAACGCATTTACCATTAAATTATATAGGATTGTTTTCAGGTAGTCCTCATCGGTACTGACGGAAATATCATCGGGATTTTCGTAGGATACAGTTACAATCGAATCAATGGGAATGTTGTCCTTCAGGTATTCAAAAAGCGTACTTAGCTGCACCATCTTTTTTTGTGAAGCAAACCGATCCATCTGGCTCTTGCTCCATAATAGAACGGTCTCCATCGTTTCCAAGAGATTTTCTGCAGAATCGGTAAGTTTTTGCTGCCGTAACTTTGTGCCGTTTTCGTCGAGCAAATCCGGCGCCTCTTTTTGCAGGCGGAGAAAGTGAATAAGGTTGGCTACCGGACCACGGAGGTCATGGCTTAAGATGCCGAAAAACCTTGTTTTTATCTTATTGGCTTCGTCCAGTTCATTATTAAGGGCAAGCAATGTCGCATTGGTCCTGCGGCGGTGCACATTTTGGTAAAGCAATAATCCCCCGATAACAAACAGCAGCACCGCCCCGCCGATCAACGCAAGCCGGGTCCGCCGGGCATTATCCAATTCCAGCTCATTTACTGCCAGTTGTTTATCCCGCCGGTCAATTTCGCGCTGGCTTTCTAGCGCCGCTATCCTGTTTTTATTTTCCTGGGAGAAAAGCGAATCGGTTTTTGCAAAGTTCATTTCAGCATATTTCAGGGCTTCCTCAAACTCGCCTTTTGCTTTCTTTATTTTTGAAAGTACACCGTAGGAATAAAAAAGATTTTGGAGACTACCCGTTGCTTCGGCTACTTCCATAGCTTCCCGAATGTAGCGCTCTGCTTTCTTTAGAAGCGCAGCCCTGCTTTCATTGATGTTCAAGCTGTTTCTTATGCGATCGTTCAGGGCAAAGAGCAGCTGTTCTTCCGCTAAGGCAATCCTGTTTGAAACAGCTACGCTGTAATGGGGCGAAACACGATCAAAAATAGCCAGCGCTTTTTGGTGATACTTCAGTCGATCGCTATGATTGCCTGAAACTTCCCCCAGGTTGTGATAGCTCACCGCTAGGTGCAGCGAATCTTGTACTTCGGCATACACGGCGATGGCTTTTTTGAGCAATTCTTGTTTTTTCAAGGTATCTTTTTCAATAAAAGAAGCGTTGGTATAATAAAGGCCTTCCTGTGGCCTCAGGTTTTCTTTCCGGGCAATGGGCCACACCTTTTCGTTATATACACGCGCCATCGAATCGTTGCCCTGATGGGCATAGAGCTGGGCAATATTGGATAAGGTCAATATGCGTACAGTGGGAAGATCGCCGGAATGGTCCAGCGATTTTTGGTAATATTCCAATGCCTTGTCGTAGATGCTTCGATCATTGTAATTGGTTCCCATATCGTTGTAATATATGGCGTAGCCCCTAGTCCAGTTCATTTTTTTGACAACGGCCAGCCCGGAGTCGAGGTACTCGAAAGACTGTGCTGGATCCAATCTCGTTGCCATTGCTAGCTGTATATACATCCGGGCTTTGGTGGAATCATTGCCGGCCGTACTCAGCATATTTTTAAGGGAATCGACATATTCCTGGTCGGTTTGGGCGCAAACTGACATTACCGAAAGCATCAGCTGGAGGAAGAACGATATAAAGGTTCTAACCTCCATAAGCTACCGTGTTAAGTTTCGGACGGCTTCTTTATAGCTACGCCCAATGGGAATTGATATTCCGTCTATAAGCAATTCTGACGAACTCATTTTTTCGATAAAATGCGGCTGTACGGCGTAGCTGCGATGAACGCGCAGAAAGCCTGCGAAGGAAGCTGTCTTTAAAAGGTTGCCCAATGAAGCGAGTACATGATACCGCTTTATTTTGGTAACCACTAGGGTGTAGTCTTTCAGCGCCTCCAGGTATAAAATATCGCTGCTTCGGACTTTTACCTGCTGATGTCCGTCTTTGATAAAAAGCGTGTCGCCATGGAGACTGTGATCCAGTAACCCCGATTTTCGGTGCATTTGAAGGTATTCCTCCAGGCGCTGCATGGATGCAGCAAAGCGTTCTGTTTCTAAGGGCTTTACCAGAAAATCCAGTGCTGCCAGCTCAAAGCTCTCTACGGCATAATCTGGGTAAGACGTAATAAAAATACAGGCCTCCGCATCGATCAGTTCTTTACGGAACTGCAAGCCGCTGATGGCTCCCATATCGATATCCAACAGCAATACCTGCGGCCGGGTCTCTTCTATTTCCGCTAGAGCCGCAGCGGGAGAATCGTACATACCAACGATATCAAGAAAGGCATATTTCCTCGCAAAGGCACATACAGTAAGCCTGTCTATCTCATCGTCATCGATAATAATACAGCGGTATGCCACGGAAAACGACAATTTAACTAAATCAAAACTAAACAAAATTAACGTCGTACACAAACCTTCCTTCGTCTATTTAAAACGTCGTTCGTCTATTCTAGGTTGTGCAGGTTGAGGGTTCTGCAAACCTTTGTAGCAGATTTATTTGGTTACATAAAGCCCGCTTACCATGAAAACGAAAATTTTAACATCCAGCCTAATCGCCCTGTTTATACTACTGGGCACGGCAGCCCTAACCTCGTGCAGCAAAGACAACTCCCCCCTACTCGAAGGTGCCTTTGACATCAATAGCCCTGAAGGGTATTTTCTGTGCGTAAAAGCCTCCGGTGACAACGGGTTCGATCGGAGGATATTGCTATATGAATTTGAGCCAGGGAAAATGGTTAAGTTCTATCACGCATATGGCGATGATATTCTCCCATACACGTTAGTTGACGACAATACTATTGTTGTAGGAGATAATCGATTTGTTTTTGATGGAAACCTTATAACAAGTAATAGGGAAGATTTCAAAGAGATGATTTTAATCGAAGCGCCGGAAAGCAACCAGCTGGCCGGCAAAACCTACGCGGGCACTTACCATAGCGGCGATGGGTCGGTGCTTCACCAAAATTTCTTCTACCGTTTTGCCAGCGGCGGAAACACGGTAGATGCGGGCTTCAAAGTGGGGACCGCAGCAGTGCGCACCGAAAGCTATACACCCATCGGCAACTTTGCCGCGTTGGTATATCTGGATGGCACCAGCGATAACGAATTTATGGTGCTCGTAAACGGTAAGCTGGAAGTGAATTATAAATCAGGAGGCCCTCAATTACATTACGGCACGTTTGCACAGCAATAAAAATCATTAAAAAAACAGAAAAATGAAAACGGCGAAACTATTAACATTTAGTCTGCTTGCTCTAATTATGCTGGGTATGGCGGCACTGATATCTTGCGGTAAAGATGATGATGTACAACCCGAGGAAACCCTTGATATCCGCAACCCTGAGGGATATTTCCTGTAT
The DNA here is from genome assembly GCF_041925275.1 of Parapedobacter sp. 2B3. Lineage (NCBI taxonomy): Bacteria > Pseudomonadati > Bacteroidota > Sphingobacteriia > Sphingobacteriales > Sphingobacteriaceae > Parapedobacter > Parapedobacter sp. 2B3. The sequence goes on from NZ_JBHEUZ010000009.1 coordinate 83,227, forward strand.
GTAAGGCAATCGAATCATGATGGTTCCTATCGCAGTACATTTCTGTTTGAATTTGCGGCCGGAAAAATGGTTGAAATTCACTTACCAAATGGTGTTGACAGTTCCCCTTACACAGTAATTGACGATCAAACGATTGATATAGGCGGAGGTATCAGATTTGTTTTTAATAACAACTTGATAACGAGCAATCGAGAAGATTTCCAAGAGATTGTTTTAATCAAAGCACAGGAGAAGGACCAATTGGCCGGTAAAACCTTTTCCGGCACCTACTATCATGCGGATATGTCGGTGCTTCACGATAATTTTTTCTACAGCTTTGCCGCCGGAGGGAACACGGTAGATGTGGGGTTAAACGTGGGTACCACCCTGCGAACCGAAAGCTATACGTCTATCGGCAATTTTGCCGCACGGGCAGAATTGGACAATGGCGATATCGAGTTTTTGGTGCTTGTAAACGGTAAGCTGGAGGTAAACTATAAGGCACAGGGTGTTGCGGGGAATCATTACGGCACATTTACACGGCAATAACGTAACCAGTTTATGAACCTAATAAAAATAGGCAATCGCGTAACTATGCTAATAGCCGTTCTATGTTTGCTCATCGGAGGGATATTATTGATACTAGCGATGTGGTTATGAACAAGTTTTTGATATCGTCTTGTGTATCCCACTGCCCCGCACTCGGGGAGCCACAGCCATCTGCAGAGGGGGGGCTACAACGAAAAATCGCTTGGCGGCTCCTGTAAATGAAAAAACCCCTGCTTTCGCAGAGGCGTTTTTCGTTGTGCGGAAGATGAGGTTCCCTTAGAACTTTTGGAGGGGATTTTGCAGGTTGCGGAGGAGATTATAAGATATTCCGAAGTGCAGAACACTCCGGAAGGTTGAATGTTTTGCATCGTTGCTTAATTGCTAACATCAGCACGAGCAGCTTGGCTCGCCCTTGCAGATTGGCTGCATAGGCTCGTAGGCGTCTCACTTGCCTGATCCACGCATGCAATAGAGTTTCCATGTAATGGAGCCTAATAAGCGGACCTCAAACATTCTGGTCTACAATTTATTAGGGACTGTCCGGTTGACATGCTCTTGCAATTACCGAAAGGAACCCCCGTCCTCCAATTTTGTATACCAATCCGGCCCCGCGGCCACCACGTCCTGAAAGTTTGCTATCATCTGCTGTTTCATGGTATTGGCGATAGCGGGGTGATGATGAGCAACGTCGACGGATTGCATGGGGTCCTCCTTTAGGTTATACAGCTCAAAACGTCCCAGATGCGTCTTTCTTATGTAATCAAGATATGGCTTCCGGAATGCTGAAGGCCCCTCAGGATGTTGTCCATCAAGATAGCCAATGAGTGTCCAATCTCCGTCACGGAGCGCGGCCATGGAGTTGAAATGATGAAAGGTGAAGACCGGTCGCCCCCGTTCAAACGGCTGACCCTTTATAAGCGGTAGGAGGCTTACGCCATCTTTGGCAAGAGTCGTAGCCTGTTCATTACCCGACAACTCGCAGAATGTCGCAAAAAAATCCACCAAACCACACGCACTTGCTACTTTCTTTCCATGTTTTATCTGTCCATCCCAATAAAAAATAGCGGGCACCCGTATCCCCCCTTCCCATACGTCTCCCTTCTTGCCCCGCAGTCCTCCGTTCGATTCATGGTACCTGCTTCCATTATCGGATGTGAATACAATTAATGTCTCCTTGCTAAGGCCCATTTCCCGAAGCTTTTCCATCACACGGCCGATTGCGTTATCCATATTTTCAATGCACCCGTAGTAGTCGGCGTGTTTTTCATCCAGCCCATTTTGTAGGTGCCGTTCGCGGTATGCTGCCGGTGCTTTCACGACCTCATGCGGTTCGGTAAACCATAGCTGGAGATAGAACGGGGCATCGTCCGACCGATGTTCCTCCAACCAGGTGATGGCTCGGTCTGCGGCCAATTGACATGAAAAACCTTTTTGCTTGCCCAGCGGCTTACCGTTCAGTACAAAACTGACCGGGTCTCTCTGGGAGGGTACGGCATTATTTGCGCAGGCATACCAATAGTCAAAACCATAGCGATCGAGCGGTGGATCCAATACCGACGGATCTTTCATGTCCCACGTACTGAGATGCCACTTTCCGAAATGGGCCGTTTGATAGCCGCTTTTCTTCAGCACTTCGGCGATTGTCACTTCCTCTTCAGGGAGGTGCATGGGATTCCTTGGCGGAATCCAGCTGTACACACCCACGCGATTATGGTTGCGACCGGTCATCAGCGCAGCCCTGGAAGGAGAGCAAACGGTCGATCCGGCATAAAAATTTGTTAGCCTCAAGCCCTTCCGGGCCAATCCATCCAGTACCGGCGTGTTCACATATTCACTTCCGAAACACCCCAAGTCGCCATAGCCCAGGTCGTCCGCCAAGATCACAATGATATTCGGTTTCTCGGTTTTCGGTATAGTGCCCGCCACTAATGTCAGGGATAACATAAACACCCCGCATAGCGATAAGATAATTCTCCGCATAAGATCTATTCAATTAATGAGTTTCATTTAGTTAACGATATACCCCAGATCGGTCAAAAATTCCTCCGCTGCCAACAAGGTTTCCCTGAAATAACGCAAGCCTTTTTGCGGCCGATAATTAAAAAAGCCATGTTCCTGTCCTTCGTACAATATCAGATCACAACGGCCACCCACTTCCTGCATGTTTTGTTGATACTGTTTAGCCATCGCTACAGGAATCAGTTTATCCTTCGTACCCAACAAAACCACGGTCGGCGCGGCACCCTGCCGGATGTTGTGGAACGGCGAAATTTCCCGATACCGATTCTTCAACCGGTCATAGCCATAGTTGCCCGGTCCGTTGTTGAATACCGGATTGAACAGTACCAGCGCATTGGGTCTCGGATTCACCGATAGGTCGTCGGTTTCTTCGTCGATCGCCGTGAGGTCTGCCGAGGCCGCGACATGGCCTCCCGCAGAGCCACCCCCAGCTGCCAATCTTCCGGTATCGATTCCCAGGTGCTCGGCATTTTTCCGTAGGTAACGAATTGCCGACCGCCCATCTTTCACCGACTCGAACGGTGTGGTGCCATGCTTCTTTCCTATCCGGTATTCAGCGGTTGCCGCAATCATGCCTTTGGATGCCAGGTATTCCGCCTGCGGCTTGAACTGGTCGATGTTACCAGTCATCCATCCGCCACCAAAGAAGAAAACAATCGCGGGGTACCGTTTTCCGGAGCTGTAATCCGCGGGATAATACAATTTCATCTTCAGCCGTACGGTATCAACCTGTTTATAGGTCACTTCTTGCACGGCTATCTGACCACGCAGGGTTGTGGAAACCGTTATGGCCAACAGCCCTAACGCTAACTTAAAAAGATGTTTCATATACTTCATTTCTCAATTATTTCTCCGCCTACGGTATTTCCGCGCTTCCTTCCAAGGCATGACCTCCGAACGTTCTGCCCATTGCACATACAGCTTATCCAATTCCGTCACCTTATCCGGAAAAGCTGCACTCAGATCCGTGGTTTCGCTCCGATCCTCCTGCAGGTTGTAGAGCGCCCATTTTTCATCCGGAAAGGTTGAAACCAGTTTCCAGTCGCCCTTACGTACCGCCCGGAATCCCAGATGCTCCCAATACAATGCTTCATGCACTGTCCGGTCATCTCCTTCGAGCACGGGTACGAGGCTCTTCCCATCCATTGGTTTTAACGCTTTTCCCCGGTAAGTTTCCGGGCGATTAACGCCGGTATACGCCATCAGGGTGGGCACCACATCGATAATATGCGCCGGAGCATGTCTCCAGGAATTTGCTGTCACCGCCTCGGGATATCGGATGATGAATGGCGTCGCGATCCCACCCTCGTGCATCCAATGCTTAAAGTACCGGAATGGTGTATTGCTGGCGTTTGCCCAGTTAGCCTCGTAACTGATGAACGATCCCGGACCACCCGGATCCGAACCGGGCTGATTTTTTCCAAACTGTTCAGCTAGCTCCATGCATCCTCCGTTGTCACTGAGAAAAATAACAATTGTGTTTTCGGATATTCCTTTTTTATCGAGCACATCAAGCACCGAACCGATCCCCTGATCCATTCGATCCACCATTGCCGCGTAAACCGCCATCTTGCGGGCCCACGCCGACTGTTCCTCCCCGGTAAGCGAATCCCATGCGGGTACCGTTTCATCCCGATCTGTTAGGCGGGTACCTTGGTCGATGATGCCGAGCTGTTGCATCCGCTTATACCTATTCAAACGTATAGAATCCCAACCTACCCGGTAGGTGTCACTGTATCGTTCGATATCTTCCGCGGGTGCTTGCAATGGCCAGTGAGGCGCCGTATAGGCTAAATAAAGCAGGAAAGGGGTTTCCGGGTCGGATGCGACATGGTCTCCAATGAAGTCTACCGCCTGTTCGCTGATGGCATCCGTCATGTAGAAACCGGAATCAGGCGGTATGTACTGCTCGCGGTTGCGCACCATTTTAATTTTTTTGTAATCGCCTTTGTAAGGATCGAAATAGTCCGCGGCACCTCCAATCACGCAGAACGACTCGTCAAATCCCCGGTTGGCCGGCCAGGAGGCTTCTGCATCGCCGACATGCCATTTGCCCGACAGGTAAGTCTTGTAACCGCCTGACTGGAACACTTCCCCCATCGTCATGCTCTCATCGTTGATATACCCCTGATACGCTGGGAGCTCGATGCCGGTGCCCGTCATTCCGCCCATGCCGGCCCGGTGATGGTACATGCCTGTAAGCAGTGCAGCCCGGGTTGGGCAACACCGGGCGGCGTTGTAAAATTGCGTGAAACGGATGCCTTCGCTAGCCAGCCGATCAATATGGGGGGTGTGAATTTCCGAACCATAACTGCCGATGTCCGAGTACCCCATATCATCCGCGAGTATCACAATGACGTTTGGCTTCTCGGATTTTTTGTCATGACGTGTATTGTCGGCCGCTAATGCGATGGTGCTGATCCCCAAGAATGTTACGAATATGCGCTTCATCTTTTCCTGTATATAACCTACAACTCCCTGACCCAGATGTTCCGGAAGCTAATCGCTTCACTGGGATCTCCGTGGTCTTGAAGACGGATGGGACCGTCGCCGTGCGGTTCTACGTTGGGAAAACCCGTATAAACCGTCGTCCCGTTTATCCGCGTATGGTACTGCACCACCAAGCCGTTGTGGATCACTGTTACGTACGGATAGGTACGGTACGTACCGTCTTCCCTGAATGTCGGTGCCGTATAAATAATGTCGTACACATTCCACTCACCTGGCCGGCGCATCGCGTTAATCCGTGGTGCCGTCTGCTTGTACACGCTGCCGGCCTGTCCGTTGGCATACGTCTTGTTAAGATAGTTATCCAACACCTGCACCTCGTATTTCCCTTGCAGAATCACGCCGCTGTTGCCCCGCGCCTGGCTGCTGCCAGTGATCGTTTCAGGCACCTTCCATTCCAGGTGAAGCTGGAAATCCCGATAGTGTTTTTTGGTTTCAATGCTTCCAGTCCCCTTATTAACCGTCAATACGCCGTTGGAAACATGCCACCGGGCTTCTTCCGTTTTTACGCCCCTCCATTGGGAAAGGTCTTTCCCATCAAACAACACATCGGCATCGGAAGGAGCGGGAATGGGTTCTTCGCACGGTACCGCACCCGGTGTTACCACGGGCGGCTGCGGAAGCCAAAACTCCGACATGTCGGGTTTCATCGTGCCCGGTTTGGGAAATTCACCCTGCGCGAGGAGGGTTTGCGGAATGGCAAAACTAAAAAGCAAGAAAAAAACAGGTATCAATTTTTTGGTATTCATCACGGTCTCAAATTAAAGGGTTGGAAATACATACGGTTGCCGATAGTCGGGTTTGATCAGTTTATCGGCTTCTGGGTTGTTGAATGTCTGCTGGACGCTATCATAAGACAATACAGCCCCCGTACGGTACGCAAGGTTACCCAGATGGGCTGTAACGGCGGCGGTATGGCCTATTTCGATGGAGCATTCCGGTTGTTTCCGGCTTCTGACAGCATCGAGGAAATGACGGACATGCGGCTGGTGGACATTTTGCTGATTCGCTTGCAACGGGATGGCCGCTGTTAGCGGCTCATTATTTTTCCGCTCGGGCACCAATTCCCACGATTCCCGATTGGCGATGATGGTACCTTTTGTACCGACAAATGAAACCCCGTAATTCCGATTCCAGGGTCCGGATTCCAGTCCACAGTTATGCTCCCAGCTCAGCAACCAGTCGCCGTAGTTAAACGTCACGTTTAAGGTATCCGGAGTTTGGATCTCATGGTCCGGAAACCGCAGAATACCGCCCGATGCCACCACGGTTTGCGGAAATTGGCCGGTATCCCCTTTGGCCCACAGGGCCATATCAAGCAGATGCACGCCCCAATCCGTCGCCAAACCGCCCCCATACGCCCAGTTCATCCGCCAAAATCCATGGAAACGATTGGCGTTGAACGGCCGTTCGGAAGCCGGACCGAGCCATCGGTCGTAATCCACGCCCGGTGGCGGACTGCTATTGGCCACACGTGGCCTTCCGGCACCGTATTTGAAATTTCCCCAGCAATTGATCCGCTTCACTTCCCCTACCGTCCCTGATTTGATCAGTTCCATTATTTTCAACCATTCGGCTCCCGAACGCTGCTGCTGCCCTACGGCAACAATCCGTCCGTATTTTTTTGCCGCTTGCAGCATGACATCACATTCCGCAATGCTGTTGGCCAGCGGCTTTTCTACATAGATATCTTTTCCCGCTTTGCAGGCGTCCACAAACGGCAGGCAATGCCAGTGGTCGGGCGTGGCGATGATGACCACATCGACTTCCTTCAGCTCCATCATCTTGCGGTAATCAACAAAAACAGCCGGCTTTTTCCCCGATTTTGCTGCGAGCTCATTCGCCCGTTCTTCCAGGATATTGCTATCCACATCGCACAACGCCACACATTCCACTTCGTTGTTCCTAATGAAATCCATCAGGTTGGTCCAACCCATCGAACGGCAGCCGATCAAGCCCACCTGAATCTTATCATTGGCGGAAACCCCGGCAGGCGTATCCATGTACGCGTGTACCCGGGACATCCCCCATGTCAATCCAAGACCGGCCACCGTACTTATTTTACCGAAATCTCTGCGTGTCATCGTTCCATTTTATTTAGTATTGAGTGTCTTCACCACTCGAAAGGCACCGTTTCTGTTTCATCCAGTGGTGGATAGTTATACCGTTTTACGTATTCGAGCCCCGGTCGGAATTCATCACCGGTTGCCGCCAATCGTGCTTGCAATAGCCGGTCGAACGATGTTGCCAATGCCTGATAATTCGGATCTTCCAACAGGTTGTGCTGTTGATAGGGATCGGTCTGGTTGTCGAAAAACAGCCAGGGACCTTCCAGATCGCGCACATAGGTATAGTGGGTGGTCCGGATTCCGCGGAACTCCCGGCCTCCTCGGTCGCGCGACCACTGCCCATAAGGCTGTACACAAGTGATGAGTTTCACCGTATCGGGGGCCAACGTTGTCTTCCCCAACAGATAAGCTGAATAATCGTGTCCATCCACCGGTTCGGGAATATCGAGGTCACACAGCCCCAGCAATGTAGGCATCACGTCCGAAACGCCAATCGGTGCCTCCCGGCTACCCGCTCCCACGCCGTTAGCATCGGGCAATTTAAAGATCATCGGAATCCGGATCGACTCGTCATAAGGCTGTTGTTTATTCGCTTCGCCATGGGACCCTAGCAGGTCGCCATGATCCGAAAGGAAAAGCACCAGGGTATTGCTATCCAGTCCGCCGTCCTTGAGATACGTCATCAGCTTGCCGATCTGGCTATCCATCGCCGTGCAATGCGCATAGTAGCCTGCATGCCACCGCCTTGCCTGATCCTGCCGGGATTCGGGTACATTGGGACGCAGTTGGATATCCTGCGCGCTATATAACCGCTTGTACTCCTCCGGGGCCGTATGGTAGGGATCATGCGGTGGGCCCCATGAAAGAAACAGGAAGAAAGGTTGTTCTTCTCCCGTGCGACCATCCATATACCGGATGGCATCGTCCGTCTGAGCGAACACATCATATCCCTCCCAGAGCAGCGTATCGGGCGCGTCTGCGTAATACAACGAATGGTTGTAATCGTGGGTGCATTCGAGTACCTTCCAGTAATCGAAGCCCTGCCGCCTGCCACCCGGTGGGATGAATGCGCTCCGTCCGCTGCCGTCGATGTGCCATTTGCCGATGCAGGCCGTGGCGTATCCCGCGTTGCGGAAAACTTCCGCTATCGAAACCGCATTCGTGTCAAGCTGCACGTCATTCATAAATACCCCATTGCGCAGGGGAAGCTGCCCGGTTATAAACGAAGCACGTGAAGGCGTGCAAACCGGGATTTCGGCGACTGCGTTCGTAAAGTCAATGCCTTGCGTTGCCAACGCATCAAGATAAGGGGTCTGCACGTTCGGGTCGCCGTGGTGGCCAATGGCTTGGGTGCGCCATTGGTCGGCCATCACCACCAACACGTTCGGACGTCGGGATTGGTCAGACTTTTGCTGTGCACAAGCTGTTAACGTACATGCCATAAACCCGCATGCTATTAGCTGTGTACTGATGTTTTTTACTTGCATGTTCCTAAAATTATTTCTTTCAAAAAGGTCCTTTGTTATGATTACGGGTCGCATCGCGGGATGCACCGGGCATCTCGCCTTTCACTTTCCTGAATTTTCCATCGGGTTTCGCAATGCGGTGCGTCAGTACCTCCGGTTCCGTATCGCCCGTTTCGCGCTGCCACCGGTGGAGGATGTCCCGCAACCGGTCAATCTGATGCGCATACGTCGGGTTGCCGATCTCGTTGCGTACCTGCACACTGTCGGTCGCCATCACATAGAACTCCTCCCTCGGCCGCGGCTTTAAAAACGGCTCCCGTTGCAGTTCGGTTAACTTTCCGCTGCCCACTAATCGCTCCAGCGACCGGTAGGAAGGGGTATTCCGCACATCCAGCGAGCCGCCGTTATCCATTTGCGGCCGACCGTTGTACACATATAAGTAATCTTTTGTCCGCACTGCCCGCTCGTATGCCTCGAAATCATGCCAGTTGTGTTCGGAGAATACATAGTTCCGAAAAGACGAGGAAGGCTTTTTCAGCACCGAAACGAAGCTCCGCCCCTGCATATCCGGCGTGGGGGTTACCCCAGCGATATCCAGTAGGGTTGGACCGACATCCACCCCGCTGCACAGCGCTTCGGTAACGCCGGACTGCTCCACTTGTTCCGGCCAATATACCACAAAAGGCACCTTCAATCCCCTGTCCTGCAAGCGGGTCTTGCCGCCGGGGAAGGGTCGTCCGTTGTCAGCCATGAAGATGATCACCGTATTGTCCAGTATCTTCTTTTTCCGGAGACTTTGCACAATCTTCCCCACGTAGCTGTCCAATCGGCCGATCTCGTTGTAATAGGACGCCAAATCGCCGCGCGTTTCGCCATCGTCCCACAATGTCGCCGGAACCTCCACATCTTGTTCCGGGTCGTGAAGCACATGGAATTGGCTATCTGCCGACCACGGGCGGTGCGCATCGATAGCGGCCAGCCAAAGGAAAAAGGGTTTGCCGCTGGCATGCGCGGTGTCCAGCACATCCATCCATTGTTTTTCGCCTCCCTCACCGTTGCGTTTCCGGCCAACCTCCATCCGGTCATACGCCCGGGCCGTCTCCGGCCCCTCGTGCCATTTGCCGGCAAGTGCCGTATAATACCCTGCTTTCTGCAAAAGCTCAGGGAAAAAAGTCAGGTGTGCGGGTAGTGGTTCGTGCAATTCGGCCGCACCCGTATTGTGCGGGTACCGACCTGTAAGCAAACTTGTCCGGCTCGGACTACAGGAACTGGAAGTAACGTACATGTTGTTGAAACGGATCCCCGTTTCCGACAACCGGTCGATGTTGGGGGTACGCACTTTTCCGTTGCCGTAGCACCCGATGTCGTCGTAGCTGATGTCGTCGCCGATCACCAGAATAATGTTGGGCGGATTCGTTTTAGTCTGCGCAACGACAGGGCCTGATACCGCCAACGGCACCACCAAAAACAGGAAATTGATCAGTCGATTCATATTTTTCGCTTTTTGGACATCCAATCGTCATCTCGCTTTCGGGAAAGACACCCGGCGTAGCACCGTGTTACCCATGGGCACCAAGGAAACCTTGATATCCTTTCCTTCGATATTTCGCAATCTCGTCTGTATGCTGACCACAGGATCGTCGAAAGGGAATTTACCTTGGATCAAGCGGTCATTAGCGACCAACTCATACACCGGTTTTTCCGGCAACTGGTAATCCCAGCCGGTGGAGTCCGTACAAACCACGTCCCACTTGTAAAAACCGCTCGTATTGTATGCTCTCAGTGGGCGCCGCGCATACGGAAACGCGAGCGCAAATACCAGTGGGCCACGCTGAATAACGTACTGCTCACCACCTGTCGAATCCACGTCTGCATATTCTTCAATTTCAAAATCAAATCCGACACGGACGCGATCGCCCGTTTTCCATACCCTGGTCAACGAAACCGTACTACCCGTCGAATCCATCTTCGCGTCGGAAATACCACCGATATCCACGTGTTGAACGCCAAAGGGTTTTCGGAACGTAAAGGTAAACGATGCAGGTTCACTTACCGTAAAAACAAAATCAATTTCATCACTGAACGGATAGGACGTCCGTTCATCTACCGTAACAGCTACCCCTTTCAGGTTGGTCGTATACGAGGACGGGCCGAACAGTACAGCGGCAATTCCCGATTCGTCGGACTTATCCATCCACATGCCTTCCACGTAGTAAGGCATTAATCGGCCAGAATTGAGCGCACAGCAGGCCGCAGCTTGGTGGTTGCAATCATAGGCATATCTATTGAGGTATTTTTCCGGATCGATCGTCAGGCGGTTATCCGTGGTAAGGTAACTCACTCCACTCATATCTGCAAACCTCGCCCCTTGGGCTGCGTTGAACACCGCGCGTTCGGTGCGGTCCGCATGCCGGAGGTCTCCCGTAAAGCTGATGATCCGGTTAAAGGGGCTGATCATTTCCGTAATGCCGCAGTATTCATACGCCTCATTGGCCGTCCCTTTGCGTTTGCTGACATTTTCATCGGCGCGCAGTGCTCCGCTTGGTGTAGTCGAATAATTCAGTTTGAACATGGCGTTCTGCGCATAACGTTTGTATTCCGGGCTTTGATACAATCTGTCCATCCAAAACGGAATAAAGAATCCCTCGGCAACATGGGCGCCGTGATCACCGAAATACAACTGCCGTTTTCCAAGTCTTTTGGGTGCCAGATCGTTGATGTTCGTATTCGCACGATCCAAGTCGTCGTACAGCTTTTGGGCAAACTCCGCATACGTCGTCTTGCCGGTCGTCCGCGCCAGCCATTCCAGCACTTCCACAAACCCCACACCGTGGCCCGTTCCTCCATCACGGCCATAGGCAAACGGGTTTTTTTCCCGGTATGCATCCATTGTCAACTGCACGGCTTTCTCCACACCTTCCAATACGCGTTCCTCGCCGGTAAATTCATAGTAGGCTGCGAGTGCCATCAGCATCCGGCTCTGTGTCCAAAGCTCCCCGTTCGCTCCGGTGAAGTTATAACGCGTATTGGGTTCATTTCCGGAGGCGTAGATGCCGATGTAACCTGTTGCATCTACGTGCGTTACGATATCGTCGACCCACCGCTTGGCGCTGTCGATGTACCGCTGGTTCCCGGTCAGGTAGGCCATCCGGACAATCGCATCTTTCCAGTACCCTTCGTGCTCGCCGCTCCACCAGTCCATGCGGTTGTCATAACGCCGCCCGGCAAATCGGTTCTGGGCAACAAACAGGTTATACGCCACGGTATTGTTAATCTGGTCGAACTGCCCGATCAATCCATGCGCCAGATCCCTTTCCATCTGGTTCTTGATCCATCCCGCTGGTTTGATTGCCCCTGCTTTGGCAATCCGATACACATACGTCTGCCCCTGCTGGGCGCTAAGACTAAAGACGGAAATGAGCAGCATCAACAAAACTGCACCTTTCCGGTTTACTATTTTCTTCATCGTTTAAAATATGATCGTTTTCAATTCATCCATGCGTCATCACTTCGCCGCTTCTTTCAATTCAACAAGCCGTTCACGCAATACATCCAACTCACGCCGGTATTTCCTCCGATCTATGAGGTTAGTTGTCTCCCGTGGATCACGGTTGATATCGAAGAGCTCTTCATACCCGTGCTCCATAAAGTTCATGTACTTAAAGCGCCTGGAAACCACCCCTTCCACCTGCGGGATTTTCGGCGATCCCATGAAATAATGCTGATAGAAAAAATCATCCCGGTCCGGAACAGCTCCTTCCAACACCCCCAACAAGTTGTGTCCCTGCAGGGTACCGGGCGGATCCAGGCCAGCCAATGCCAATATGGTCGGCGCGACGTCGATATTGAGGGCCATGACCTCTGGCTTGCTTCCCCTCAGGTCGGAAGGCAATCCCGCGTAATCGATCAACAGCGGTATGCGAATCGACTCTTCATAACCATACCATTTGCCCTCCAGACCATGTTCGCCCAGCAGCATACCGTTGTCTCCCAAAAACACAATGGCCGTCTGGTCTGCAATGCCCAATTGGCGGAGCGTGGCCACCATGCTCCCGATGACCTCGTCGACACCGGTGATTAGCCGATAGTAATTCTTGACATTTTCCTGGAACAATGCGGGTGTACCCAGTAGTCCTTCCCATCGCTTACGGCCGATATTGGCTTCAGACCGGAGAAATGGAGGCAGGCGTTCAACATATTTATTGGAGGCGGTGCGGGGCACCGGCATGACCTCCTCCCGGTAGCCCTGTTTATACCGGTCCTGTACCACGTAGGTCGGCGGATCTCCATCCAGTTCATGGGGGGCTTTGAAGCTCACCGACAAACAGAAAGGCCCGCTGGTACCGTATTGGCCCAGGAATTTCCGGATAGCACGCCCGATGGTATCCGTATCGTGGATTTCTTTTCCATTGGCATCCAGGGTGACATAAGGAGGCTGCCGATCGTTCCCCTCCGGTTCGGTGCTCATCCAATAGTCAAAATATTCCGCCGGCGGGCTATTACCCACGCCAAATTTACCGATAAAGGCGGTGGTATAGCCCGCCGCCTTCAATAGCATGGGGTAGGTCTGTGAAAATGCTTCCGGGGAGAAATTTTTGACGAAATTGTTGATGCCATGCCGGGACAAGTACTGGCCGGTCAAAATGCTTGCCCGGCTTACCGCGCAGATGGAGGTTGTAACATATGCATTCCGGAAATTTATTCCCCTGTTTGCCAGACTGTCCAAATGAGGCGTTTTAACGATTGGGTTCCCAGCGACCCCTAACGCATCCCAACGGTGGTCGTCAGTTACGACCACAATGATGTTGGGCCGTCCGGATACCGGCTTCTGAGCGTATAAGCCTGTTACAGATCCCAGTCCCCACAAGGCCACAATGGCGTAACATCTTACTTTTTCTATCATTTTATTTTTCGTTTGACCAATACCTCACCGTATATTCCGCTACCGACGGCTCAAGCTGGATGGCGTACCAGTTATTACCCAAAGATTTAACAACCGCATTGCCTGTATCTACCTTCGGCATCTTACGGCTTTGCAACTTCAACGTACCCCGTCCTGTTCCCGGATTTACCCGTACGTTCTGCCGATCCATAAATACACCAATGGAACCGGAAGGTGTGGGTACCTTTCCGTCGATCCAATCCAATCCACCGAGCGACGGCGTAATTTCATACGTTTTATATCCCGGCGATAGTGGCCTCACCCCCAACAGGTATTTACCAAATAGGTAAACCGGGTTTGCGCCCCAGGCATGGCATAAACTCTTACCAAACGGTCTGCCATACATGGCATACCGTTCTTTTCCTTGTTCATTCGGGTCAAAGGTTTCCCAGAACGTGGTAGCTCCGGCTTCCAACATACCGCCCCAATAGTCTCTGACGTAGTTGACCGCCGCCGCCTTTTCCCCGATTTCGCACAGCGCCGCCAACTCATAAAACTTCATGTATGGTGTGGTAATGGCCTGCACCGAATCATTCAGGATCACATGCTCCTTGATCTGCTGTTTCTTTTCCGGCGAGACATAATCAAACAGCACCGCAAACAGGTTGGCATACCGCGTCACATCGGTCGATAAGCGTCCGTTTTCCCTGGTGTGGACGAAAGCATGCTTTCGTTCGTCCCAAAATACGGCTTCGATTTTTTTCTTCAGCGAAACCGCAGTTTCGCGGTAGGCCGCTGCGGCCTCCTCGTCGCCAGCCAGCCCGGCACAATAGGCGGTAGCCTCCAGGCTCTTGGCCAGCAGCAGCTGTTCAAAGCTGATGGCACCTTTTTTATCCATTTCAGCCCAGTCGATAAACACCCAGTCGCCACGCAGCCCTTCCACAAAGCCTTCCGTATTCCTCCGCTCCAGGCAAAACTGCAACAACGTTTTCATCCGGGGGTACACCTGTTTGACAAAACTCGTATCGCCGGTATATAGATAATGATCATATATGCCAATCAGCCAATAAAACGAATAATCCAGAATCGTATTGATATGGGTCTCCACCGGATCGTGTCCCCGGAGCGCGTAGATGGTCCGTTTATTTACCGCTTCGTCAAAGAACGTGTAAAAGTTCATTAAGTAGCTCTGGTAGGCGTCTCCAGACCATATCCAGTGATCCCGCTTGATCCCGTCGATCAGAAATGCGCGGGTATTGAGGTGGAGCGTGTATAACGAAACGTCATAAATCCGGTTTAACAACGTGTCGGAGCATGAAAAACCACCCCTATTTTCCACCGGAAGGAATTCATAAAGTGCCTTCACACTTGGCAGGGGAACATCGCGATCCGCTACGATATATACATAACGAAATGCGCGGGCAGCCAATGTATCGGTCTGAGGGGCGCCCTCCCTTACGGCCACCCGGTCATACGTTTCAGCCAGCTTTTCGGCTAATGCTTCCTGCTTGGTTTCGCCATAGTACACGTGAAGGTTGCCACGCCCTTGCAGCCGCTCCAAAATAACCTTCCCGTAAGTTTCCTTCTCGAAATCGAGGAGAAGCCGCCGATCATCCTGTTCCAGCACCCGATAGTCCATCGGGGTGTAGTGGAGACTGAAATGCGAGGGAGGTGATTCCGGATCGGCAAACTGTCCAGCCTCCGCCTTTTCAAACCGTTGGTTTTGGTTGGTCACCTGCCAGGTTTCATCAGTAAACACCCGGTCGCCCCGTACCAGTAGCGCCGGTAATGCCCCGTGGTTTTCCACCAGGATACGGAGCTGATGTTTACCGGCAGGCAGCCGGATATTCATGGGATCAAAATCGGAAATGATCTGTTGATCCACACGGATTTGGAAGTTTCCTTCCGCAAACACTTTGATAGCGGTAGGCGACTTGATATCGTATACCTTTTGGAACCGCACCAGCCCGTAAGGAGCGTCAACGCGCCAGAATGGAGGATAAGGTTGCCCGCGCTCCTGCCTAAGTCCCGAGGTTTGCGTATGCAACCAAATCGCAAAATCCCCGGGATACCATATCCATTTTCCGTTGTTCGTTTCCTGCGCTTGTGCAAGACCGCTGCAAAGAATAAGCCACCATAAAACAAACACCCGATTCTTCGTCAGCAATAACATGTTACCAGCCTGTGTTTTGTGATCCAAAATTCGGGTTCGCGTTCAGTTCCGCCATCGGTATGGGCAATGTCAACATCCGCTCCGTAAAATTCTCGAACAAGCCATTGTCCTTACGGCCACCCCGCCATTCCTTCGCCTGGTTGTTCCATACGGGACGGCCATCAGGAATTTGGGGCAGTACTTCATCCACGATGTACAGGTACATGGGTCTGCCGTCAGGCGCCTTCATCCGCACCAAGTCGAAATGGCGTTTACAATCTTCACCGATAAATTCCAGACCGCGTTCTTTCAAGACGGCCATGCGGAATTCCGCTTGCGTAAGTCCCTGAGTCAGATCGGTTGGCGCCAGCGAAGGCGTACCATTTGCTTTCCGCGCCCGGATGCGCAACTGGTTGAAAGCGTCATAAGCGGCTGTGGTAGGCCCATTCAATTCATTCTCCGCTTCGGCATAAATCAGATAGATCTCGGAAAGCCTCAATACATAACTGTCGTTTTCGTTATTGTATTGCTGTGCGCCGATGTCCTTGTACTTTGCAAGAAAAGGCTGGCTACTTGCACCGGCACCTGCTGGCACGGGATTGGGGTAACTAACGAATTGCCTACCGTTCGTCTGATTCGTCCAGGAGGTTGCAAACGATACCTCAACCCGGTAATCGCCTTCATATTCGCCTGTCGTATATTGATCGTAAAAATAGGGTTGCACGGCGTACCACCCCACGGCGCTACCCGTAAAACCGGAGTTATTGGGCGGTGAATAATCTCTTGCGAACCGCGATCCAAGTGAGTTCTCCGCATTGTTCGTTGGATCGCGCGTATATTGGATGCCGTAGATCACTTCGGTATTGTAATTACTTTCTTCCAGGCTAACGTCCCACAGATCTGCATAATCCTCCACCAACGCGTACTCGTTTGACTGAATGACCCTATCCGCATAGTCCTTTGCCAGCTGATAGTAAGCCAGCTTATCACCTGTTCCTTCCCGATCCAGGTAGTTGGCATACGTCAAATAAGCCAGTGCCAGCATGCCTTGTGCCGCTCCCCGGGTAGCACGCCCGCGATCTACCTGATCTTTCGGCAGCAATACCTCGCTCGCCGCTGTAAAATCGTCAAAGATGAGCCGATAAACCGAATCGACGGAAGCCCGCGGTAAATTTTGATCGTCATCCAGCGTAAAGGCCTTGGTCCGTATCGGTACGCCGCCGTAAATCCGTACTGCATAAAAATAACTAAATGCCCGTAGAAAACGGGCTTCGCCCACACTGCGGCGGATAAAATCTTCATCCACAACGCCACGAAGACCTTCGGCCGTTTCGATATAGCCATTGGATGCGGCAATCAGCTGATACAATCCCTGCCACAATAACTGATTGCGTAACCAATTGGCGTCAAACAGCCGATTGGCCTGTACAACGGTCTGCGATGCCGCCGCATTAATGAAATGGCAATCGTCGGTATTGAGCATCATATAAATCCCCAATTTGAAGGGATAGGGATTCAACTGTGCGTAGATACCTCTTAGCTGCACGTCCAGATCGTCTTCATTCTGGACTACCTCGGGGCCTGGGACACCCAGTAGCTCCTCGTCAAGCTGACATCCTCCAAACCACAATACGGCAACAAAGGCGAGCAGTTTGGTCAGCAGTTTTTTACAAAAATTTCTTCTCATAATCTTTACGGTTTTTCCAATCTTCCTATCAAAACATAATCGTAACACCTCCGGTAAACGTCCTACCCGGTGGCGCGGTGTATGAATCCACTCCGGGAGCGGTTGACCCGGAGGTACTGACTTCCGGATCATAACCCTTATAATCGGTAATGGTAATTAAGTTCGTCCCGGTAGCAAATAATTTTAACTGTTGGATCTTCCGGATCCCCATGCGTTCCAGCGGGAACTCATAGGTAAACGTTAGGCTCCGCAGCCGGATGAACGACCCATCTTCGACGATATAGTTGGTCATCCTACCACCGAACGGATTGCCCCGAACGGACGGCGCCGCATATCGGTTGCTTGAACCGGGCCCCGTCCAGCGGTTGTCATACGCCTCCTGAGACATGTTCCAGTTGCCCAGCGCCCGTAACCCATCCATGCGGTACCGGACCAGGTTCGCTATCTCCTGTCCCATCGTTCCCGTAATCAGCATGCTCATTCCAAAGGACTTGTATGATAAATTGTTGGTCACCCCGAACGTATAGTCCGGAAACGGACTCCCCAGATCCACCACGTCGCCGTCGTCAATTACCTGGTCTCCATTCACATCAACAAAACGGAAGGAACCCGGCGCATTCGGTTCCACACCGTCAACCGGTCCGTTATTTGCTTCCTCCTGAGTCTGGTATACGCCATCGATCAGGAATCCCTGTAGCATATACATGGGTTGCCCCACGCGCGATGCCCAGATGGGAAACGATATGTTACTAAAGGTGCGGGTTTGGGTAATTTCGGCCAAATCGCCCAGATCAAGCACTTTATTCCGGTTGAAGGAAATATTTCCGGATACATTCCACTTGAATACGTTGGTGAGCAGATCTGCTCCTACCTCAACTTCCACCCCTTGATTCCTGATTCTGCCAAGGTTGGTTGCGTAGCCTGAAAAGCCTGTCGTTATTGACAGGGGATAATTCCCCAGCTGATCGCGGGTATCCTTGATGTAATAGTCCACCGTTGCATGCAACCGATTCTTCCAAAAAGCCATATCCAGTCCCCAATTCCATCCGCTGGCCGTTTCCCAGTGCAGGGTATTGTTTTCGAAGCGCGTGGGAATATAACCAACCGGGATCTGGTTGCCAAAGACAGCCTGTTTCACGCCGAAAATCGCTTGGCTACTCCCCGGAGGGATGACCTGATTGCCGGAGAGTCCCCAGCTGGCCCGCAATTTCAAATCAGAAAACAGCTGCTGTTCTTCCATAAAACGTTCTGAACCGGCATTCCACGAAACGCCGAGGGAAGGAAAGAACGCCCATCGGTTCTGCGCAGCCAGTCGTGTTGAGCCATCATAGCGGCCTGTAGCGGTAACAACATAGCGATCATCAAACGAATACACGGCCCGGCCAATGTACGATGCCAGCGCATAATTGGCAAACCGGAGCACGGGCTTGCGGATCACATTGGCCAACTCAAAATTATAATGCTGGGTTGCGTCGCTTGGAAAATCACTGGCAGAAATGGTGGTACTCCGGTTTGCCCATTCCTGCCAGGTATAACCAGCAAACGCATTGATCCGGTGTTTACCGAACTGCCGATTAAAATTTAACGTATACTCCACGAGGTAGTTGCTGTTATCCACGCTAAACACCGTTGCATAGCCGTTGGGGCCTATCCGTCCCAAAACCGTGTTGCGTCCGCTATATAAATCCCGATTGATGTCATCCTTGTTGTAGGAGGCATTTAGTTTCATCGAAAGCCCTTTTAGAATCGTATAAGTCAGGTTCGCATTGCCCAGCAACGTCCGCTTTTTATACGTATCAAAACGGTCATAGAGCAAGGTAAGCGGATGGTTTTGGTCTTCTTCCGGTACCCCGGTATCCCAATCTACGTTTTGGTAGGGTGGAAAACCCAATGCCGAAGACACAATAGAGATATTAGCTGCATTGCCCGCCCCGACAATGGAGTGCGGTATCGCATTGCTCGTGGACGCTGAATAGAACGAGCGCACGGCGAACTTCAGTTTCTTCGAAAAATTCCGATCGTAGTTGACCCGGGCGCCATAGCGTCGAAACTTAGAAGTCTCAATAAGCCCCTCGCTATTGTTATAATTACCAATGATCCGATAGGTAGACCGTTCATCGCCTCCGGTCAATGACACCTGATGGTCCATCGCGAGGGCTTGCTGATAGACCAGGTCCTGCCAGTCGCGGTTTTCCAACACCCGTTGATCATACAATGAATCCTGGGGAAAAGGAATGGCAACCCCTGCATTCGTGCTGGCCTCGTTATAAAAATTCATGTAGTCCTCCGAATTCAACATGTCGTATTTTTTTGCCAATCCGGTCGTAGAAACATTAAAATTATATTCGATCCGGTCTTGTCCGGCTACCCCGGCTTTTGTTGTGATCAACACCACCCCATTGGATGCCCGGGAACCGTAAATAGCTGTTGCAGACGCATCCTTCAGAATTTCAATCGACTCGATATCGTTCGGATTCAAACTCGCCAATCCGTTATTGGTTACCATGGGACGCAAAGCTCCTCCCTGAATTCCCCCTTCATCGACACTGGGGCCCCACGATCCTGCCTCCACCGGCACCCCGTCAATAACAATCAGCGGCTGGTGGTCCGAAAACGAGCTCACGCCACGGATGTTGAAGGTAATTTCCGAACCGGGGATCCCCGAATTGTTCATGATCTGCACACCTGCCGCTTTACCAACCAACAGATCCGAAACGGCGACGGCCGGCCGTTGCTTCGCTTCGTCCCCGATTTCAACGCTGGATATCGCACCGGTGATATCCGACTTTCGCACCTCCCCATACCCAATGACCACCACCTCGTCCAGATCCGACACCAACGGTTTCAACACAATCTGCAAATTGGACTCACTGCTAACCACTGCTGTTTGATGCTCCTGGTACCCTATCATCTTAAAAACCAGTACGCGCCCAGGCAAAACCCGAATGCGAAACCGGCCATTTGCCCCCGTCGCGGTGCCTCGATTTACTCCCTTAACAACGACAGACACCCCTTCCAAAGGGTTCCCCAACGAATCGGTTACCCGTCCGCCGATGTCTAATTGCTGCTGTATCGCCTTCGGTACGCGATTCGGCTTGCCTGATTTATCGGACCGGCTATTTTGCAAGGGGATCTTTTTGATGAATATAGTCTGTTCCCGGATATCGTATGCCAGCGATTCGGGCTCCAGCAGCCGATCTAAAAAGATATTCAATGGCATTCGGTCTGCGGCAATGGTAATGGGTTTCGCAACTTTAATAAGCTCATCGGCATAAATTACCTGATAACCCGTTTGCCGTCCGATTTCTTCGAATACCCGTACAATAGATTGCTTATTCGTACGGAGTGTAACGGTTTGCGAACGCGATGTGGCACTCACATGTATCAACCCGATGACAAGCAACAACATGGTGATTTTCATAATTCGGAATAGTTGGGTTAATTTATCGGACAGTTCCCTCCCCTCCGATAACGGGATTACATAATTTATCATTACGTTTGTACAGTTTGGATATTGGAATCCGGTTTTACAATTTGGTTCTATGTCGTATTGGCAATATCTAAACGGGGGAAGTGTTGCTACCACTTCCCCATTTTAGATTTTAGTATATCATTCTTTCATCTCTCTAAATTTATAGGTTTACAAAATCGGTTAACTACTCGATAATTAGCTTATTTCCCTCAATTTTAAAGCCGATCTGTGACGCATCCAATAAATTCAAAACCGTCAAAAGGCTGACATTTCGCCTCATCCGGCCACTGAATGTTTTCGATGGAACCGAGTTTTTATAGACGACTTCAATGTCGTACCACCGTTCAATTTGGCGCATCATATCGGCAAATGGTGTCTGCTTGAAGTGAAACATTTCCGATTTCCAGGCGACATAAAGGCTGGTATCTACCTCGCGAATTTTTGTGGTAGCTGCGAGAACGGTGCTCTGCTCTCCGGGCACGAGGCGGTCAACAGACCCTGATTTAAGATTTACAATCTGTACACTGCCCTCGATTAACGTTGTTTGGGTCGCGGCCTCATTTTTATAGGCGTTCAGGTTAAATTCTGTGCCCAACACTTCAATCTCCTGTCCGTTGCTGATAACCTTAAACGGTCGCCTCGGATCGCTGGTGACAGAAAAGTAGGCTTCACCCGAAAACTCCACAACCCGTTGGGTTTCTGAAAATTTGCCGGGATATTTCAAGGTAGAAGCCGCATTTAGCCAAACTTTGGTGCCATCGGACAGGGTAATTTGATAACTGCCCCCTTTCGGCGTTGTTATCGAATTGAGCTTTTCACGCTCCATCTTCCATGCTGCATTTTCAACTACGTCACTTCCGTCAAGATACGTAAGTCCATCTCCAACGATAATCCCAGCCTGTGTCTTATTTAGATTTATCGTCCGGCCGTCTGCAAAGGTAAGCATGGCACGATTGCCGCCGGGTTTGATTTTAGCCGCAGCCAGTTGCGTATTTATCGTGTCCTGTTTATCATCTAAATCTAACATGAACCACACTCCCAGACTAACCATAACAATAACAGCCGCCGCAGCGGCAAACCATAATTTGCGCGTTAAGAAAGGCCACCTTTGCAATCGCCTTTGCCGATTGATGCGGTCCATCACACGTTGGTGGGCGGCTTCGGCAACGCGATCCACCCGCTGTTGGCTGATATAATCGCCTCCATCCTGCCGCTCCATGGCCTTGAGTAAGAGCTGAAAGGCGCCGTCGGATCGTCCATCAATACCGAAATAGTCCATCAACTCCACATACTCGTCTTCTGTGACCGTATGCCGCAGATATTTATCAAACAGTAGACGTATCCGGTAATTATCTTCCACTTCGCGTTATTTTTGTTTAAATACGCTCGAAGTACAAAATCGGCTAGTTCCCGAAGTCAAAAAAATAAAAATAGATTAAAAAAGGCCCCTGGCAAGCTGTTCAGCTATAAAAACAACCAGCAATACACGGGATTCCGGTCGATCATATTGGCTCTTCAGGTATTTATTGGCCTTGATGATGTGATCGCGGACAGCCGAAACGGAAATGTGCAGTAAGTCTGCTACCTGTTGATAGGTCTTTTGCTCGAATTTACATAATAGGAATACCCGTTTACGCTGGGGAGATAGTTGGTCAAGCACCTTATACAGTGTTTCGTCCATCTCTTGCTGACGAACCGTGTCGGGATTTTCCTGCTGGAGTAGCGTCGTTTCCCAAAATGCCCTGACCGATTTCTGATCCCTCGCCAACTTCCGGAAATGATCGTGTACCAAATTAGCCGATATCCGGAAAAGGTACCCCGCAATAGGTTGTTCAGGATCAATTGTTTCCCGTCTGTCCCACAGCCGGAAGAATAGTTCCTGCAGGGTGTCTTCCGCCAGGACATCGTCCTTAAGCAAGGAAATCAGGTTGCGGGTCAGTTGGGATTTGTACCGGTCATATAAACTATTGAATGCCCGGTGATCACCTTGTCTCAACCGGAGCAACAGCGCTTTCTCGTTCCTCTGAACTATCGTTTTCATCGTTGATATTCGCTGCGTAATCGCATAGTTGCTACCTGTTTCAACATACCCGCAATCAATTATGACTGGATTATATAGTCCCTTAACTGGCTCTTTGCTCCGGCTATCATGTGGATTATGGAACAATTGTTTACCGCCAAATGTAAAAACTTAATTTTGTATAGCCATCCTGTGCTGTCGGAGTTTTGATAGTAAAATGCAAAGGGCAAAATCAACAAAAAAACCTGGTAATAACCGGATTATAACTTCATCGGGATTTGGAATTTCCCCTCCTTAATTCGTATTTACCAATGTACCAAAAAGACATAATTATGAAGAGGTATTTTTGGAACCTAATGGCGCATCTGAAACGAAAGATTTCGTAAGCTTACCGCCAATATCGCGGGGCGGTTTGAGAGCCGGTTAGAACTATTGAAGTACCTGTGCGATAGATAGCAATCTTGTTTTCATTTTTGTCGTATTACATTGTATTACCAAAATTTCGTATCTTTACATCATGACTACGCTGACACTTGAGGTACCGGAATCCCTGCAAAAAAACAGGGATGATACTGTCCGTTTCCTTGCAGCGAAGCTGTATGAATCGGGCAAACTGACATTGGGGCAGGCCGCGCAGATGGCGGGTATGAAAAAATGGGATTTCGCTGAAATCCTTAGTGATTATGGTGTGGACTACATCCAGTACACCTATGAGGACGTGGTAGCTGATGTCGAGCGAATCTCCAACCGTTAGTACGGTCATCACCGACGCCAGCTGCTTTATCCTGCTGGATAAAATCGATGGCCTGACTATCCTCGAATCCTTGTATTCTTTCGTCATCACTACGCCGGAAATCGCTGCCGAATACGGCAAACGCCTCCCCGCTTGGGTGGAAGTGCGCGCCGTGGGAAACCGCGACCTGCTGTATGACTACACGGAAAAAGTGGATATCGGCGAGGCAAGCGCCATCGCCCTGGCGTCCGAGATCCCTTCCCCCCTGCTGATCCTCGATGACCTGCGCGGGCGGAAACTTGCCGACCAGCTACAATTGGATTATACCGGGACCGTTGGCGTCCTTACCCTCGCCCGGAAACGGGGCATCATCGACAGTCTCCATTCCTACTTCGACCGCATCCGTGCCACGAACTTCCGCATTCCTGAACGGCTGTTAAAGGCCCTTGAGGAAACTTATGACCGTTGAGTCCTCCGTTCTGTTTACCCGAAATTTCAAAGAACTTTTGTGCCGCTCACTGCGACCGATATCGTAAGACTTGGCCTTACGGCGGTGCGGTGCCGGAGCGCATGTCGTCGGCGAGGGCTTGGATGCCTTTTTTAATGCTGCCGTATTTGGCGGTGTATTGCTGGACTTTCACTTTTTCGCTTTCCTCAGTGGTGTAGGTGAGGTACTCCTCCAACGATACTTCGGTGCGGTAGACCTTGCCGGGTGGGTAGATGTATACTTCCTTGTATATCCTTTTCGGATCATTGGCACGGTTCATCGAGAGGATGAGCGCCTTCTGCCTGTCGTTCAGCCCGAGCATGTCCTGCAGCTGATCGAACCGGTTTTCGTATTTGGACTGGTCCAGCAGGATCTTGCAGTCGGCGTTGTTAATAATCGCCTGCTTGTAGGGGCCTTTCGTCTGTATGTCGGTAAAACTCCGCGGGGCATCCACCTGCGTAATCCTCGACTGCCATCTAATGAGTATGCCGAACAGCGGCGTAACGCGGAAATCCACGACCATGCCTTGGTGCACCGGCTGATTAGCGTTGTCGCTCCCTACCGTGAATTTCATGTCCGGCGGGGTGATCCTGGCGAGATTGGCAGGAATGGAAAAGAATGCCTAAGCGGTATGGATATCGCAGGATAGTTGTTGGGAGCGGGCTAAGCGGTATATTCTAGCCATTGCCGGATTATAAGTGCTGTCAATGGGATTCTTTTGATTTTTTCTTCGACGGCTCTGCCTGATCATTGAACGCCAGACATATTTCCAGCCAAAAACTGAAATCGTCCGGATCGGTATACCCCTCGGGGTCGACATAGCAATAGCCGGGCAGGTGAACAATCGAGAGAGTTCTTCGGGTGTTGTTGCTTTTTCCATCGCGTGCTTTTACCAAAGGTAAGGCAAAGGAGCATAAATTCCTGCCTTTTGTAAAATTGATGCTAGATAGGATGAAGGATTACACCAATTTCCCTCAAAGTTGTTTATCTTCACACAGAAAGGAGGATACGGCCATGTCCATGAACAAATTTTTCACGTCCCTGATTACACTATTGGCATGCAGTGCCAGTGCACAGGCGCAGGTAATCGTCAACCCGGATGGGACGCATTCCGTTGCCATGGGAAATATCATTGTGAATTCCGATGGTACCCATTCCGTGCGCACGGGCGATGTGATTGTCAATCCGAACGGCACCCATTCGGTGATCAGCGGGAATGTGCTGGTGACCCCGGATGGTAAGCATGTCCCTTTTTTTGACACGAGCCAAAAAGAGGCCGATCACAAGGCAGCCGCAAGGGACGATAACCGCTACAGGTATGGGGCCATGGCGCAGCGTGCGCTATGGTTAAAACGCATGGATGCCCTTAAAAAGCAACGCCGGGAGGAGCGCAAGCTCCGGAAAGCCCGGAATAAAGAACTGCGGGATGTTTTTCACCGTGACGTCTACGGTGAGCCAAAAAAATTCCATGAATAATTTTATTAGTGTAAAAATTACACTATCTTTGCATCATCATAATTTAGGTTTATAATTGGTTAGTAAAGGTTTCCATTCTCCCCGTTTGGAAACCTTTCGTTTTTTAATCCCCCTACCCCGCTTATCTCTTATGCCATTTCGAGCGTGCGATGGCATCCTCTCTTTCATCAGCATTTAGCGCGAGACGTACCTACTGGGTTTATAATATTGGTTTTTGGGATAGCTTGATGCTCACAAGGTACAGGCGGTTCCCGTTCAATCCGCTCCAATGCATCCAAGTTATTATGCGGAAAAGATTTTACATTGGTGGTCAGGCACCCTTCGTATACGCTTGCATGGACAGCCATATCTAAAATGGCCAAATCCTCTTTTTTCAGCATCGCTTGTAGCGTAGCGCTGTTAGCCGTATATCCTGTTGAATACACAATGGCACTGGCCCGTTTAAAGAACGCCGCGCAATGCTGTCCTCAATCTCCCGATGGAACAGGTAATGACCACCAATAGGCGGAGATGCTCCTGCTCCGGAACCATATTTTTCAATACCCAAAATTGCCGCTTTCTTCACCAGATGATGCTGTGTAAACCCAAGGTAATCGTTCGATACCAGACTCACGAACGAACGATGTGGGTTGCCCGGTAAGTTAAGTTCTACAAACACTTCCTCGACTCTTGCGCAACTGGTTATTAATATTGGAGAGCTTGCACCTGATAGTCTATCCTTTGCTTATGCTAAATACCTTAACACCAGATGTAACGAGTCGAATTCAATAGTCAATTATTTCCAACGTACTTGTTGAATCTGCATATACAGTCTGGTTTCCAGCCCGGAAATCCGGTTTCCCTCCGAATATATTTGCATTTGCATAACTCGGCGATGTGGAGGTATTCCGTATACATAATGCATCGAAATTGAATTGATTATTGGAAATGGAAACATAGCCGGAACGTTCCGAAATGTCTATTGCTATTCGCCTCGGCGATGCGGGTTCCGTAAAGTGATTGTTTGCTATGATGACATCCGTGGCATAGTCACAATTGATATCTCTTGACTCAAAATCAGTTACCGGATCCGTGTTTCCCAAATAAACGCTGCCAGCTTTGTTACCACCACAATAAAACAGATTATGGCTGATATTCACCTGCCTAATTCCTTTCAGGAAAACGCCGTTTTTCCTGTAATTGATGTGACTGTTGGTTATCCGGAATGCCGGCTCACCCCATTGGGGGAAATCTTTCAAGTCAATATATACACCATGATCTACCCCCACGATGTAAGATTTATCAATAATCCCGTCTTCTGGATTTTTCAGAATCGCTTTGTAGGTGATGCCGTATTCGACTTTCCCCCATATATAACAATTCGTGACCAAAGGACTGTAACAATCTTCCAAATAAATACCGTGTCCCATCGAAATACCCGCTGTATTTGCTCCGTACCGTGACGTTATCTCGACGCGCTCGAAAGATGGGTACCATGCATTATAGCACATAACCCCGTTTTGAAAATAACCAGAGGAGTGCTTTTCGCCCCTAATTAGGACATTCTTTAACTGTAGCATCCTGCTGTGATGATCGCCCGGGTTTGCGTTATTAAACTCGATAGCAGTACCTTCACCTTCCCTGTTCGCAACGATTGACATATCCCGTATCGTAACCGATAATAAATTGGTTTTCCCTTTAAAGTAAAGTCCCCCGTCATCATTATCACATACCAGCTCGGTAACATCCTGCCCAGCCCCTCTAATCACTAGTCCCCGGTGAAAATTGTAACCAAAAAACAGCGTGCTATCAATAGAGACACGCTTTGATATCCGGTATCTACCTGACGGTATGTAAACTTCAATCTGCTTTTTACCGACCGCTGCGGCAAGAATCGAATCAAATGCCGGTGAACTATCGCCTACTCCCGTGCTATCGGCACCAAAATCTACGATGTTGTAGCTCGCCTGCACTTCTCCATAAATTCCACCTTCTCCCCCATCCGGTTCAACAATGATTTCGTTGGTGCACGATGTTGTTAGTGTAAAGATCAACAGCACTGCTGCCATCGCATTTAATCTGTTTTTCATAATTCTGGTTCTTTTATGTTTAAAATTTAAATCTGATACTGGTTCATTCCTGAAAGATCTCCGGGTACTTCCGGATAAAATAGACCGGTGTGCAGCTCCACGCATGGCAATAGCTGTTCATCGGATAAAAACCATAGGGGCTCAGGTAATCGTTCCCTTCGTCGAACACTTCCCAGAATGTATCGGCACCTTTTTTTACCATGCTTCCCCAATACGACGTCAGTTTATCTTTTGCTTCCTTATGAAGCCCGGAATTGATCAGTGCCTGTATATAGTAATGATACAGATACGGCGAATTGGGTTTCACCGCATCCGTCCGCTCTTCCAAGGCAAGCAAGACCTCTTTTGCCTCCTCGCCCGTTACCATACCTCCCAGGACCATCCAGATCTGGGATGCATAGGAAATCTGCGGATCAAGCGCTCCCGCAAACAGACGATTCTGCCGGTCGTACATCTTATCAAGTGCAGCCCGCACCATCCGATCGGACAACGCAGGCAGGTCGGATAATTCGCCCTCGACGCCCAGCTTCGAGGCCAGTGCATACGATTCCTTTAATGCGAACACCAAGAATCCCTGCAGCGCAGCTTCCCTGTGAAGTTTGTCATTCCAGTCGAAGAACACCCAATACGCTTTCATTGCCCGGGCGTAGTCAACCAGTCCGTCGCTCATTACCAGATTCCGCACGATCTGTACCTGTTTCCTGGCCACCGGCCACAGATCCATGACCGTCGCGGTGTCGCCCGTTGCATCCAGGTAATCCTTCAGCGCCGCGTTATACAATAACGCGTATTCCAGCAGGAACCGTCCCTTCTGGGCATGCGGCTCCGGCCGCTCAAATAATGTCGGATACAGATACCCCGACGTATCGCTGACTCCCGCCAGCAGATAAAGGCACCTCCGGGTCAGATCCTGCTGCCGATAGGACCGGTTATTGGCCATGGCCTGTAGGTAAAGGTCACCCGTCCAGAGCCGTCGGTCCCTTTTCGGGCCGTCCTCAAAAACCGTCTGCATGCACTCCCTCAGCGTGAGCAGCCCGATGCTGTCAATGCGTGCGATCAGCGGATCGGTGCCGGCAGCCAAGGCTTCCGGTTTATCCGATGCTGAAGTGGCTGCCTCGCAGTAAGCCGCATTGAAGGCAAACGCATAGTTCGGCATTCCGATTACTTCGACCTTCACATAGCGGAAAGCCATCCGTCTTTCCACGCTAACCGTATCCGACATGGTCATTACCGTCACCTCCTCATCCTGCAGCCAGCCCTTTGATAAGGTGCCGGGATACGGATCGAACGGTACGGCCACCTCTGATGGTACTTCCCCGAACGTAAACCGTAACTTTACGGGCGCATCGGCCGCCCGATTCAGCGCACGTAACGAAAAGTGAAAGGTTCCGGTTAGATGTTCTCCGAAATCGAGTACAGCTGCCTTTCCCTTGGAGAAGGGTAAAAGGTAAAATGCATGGATCGGCCGGGGGTTGGTAGCGGCATACCCCTGGAAAGCTTCCGTTGAAAGGGAAATATCAACCAATCTGACCGGGTATCGCTTCGTGCGGATTAGTTTTGGGGTATTTGCCCGTGCTTTCTCCAGCCACGGTTCGCGCATACCCGCATAGTGATCGGGCAGGGAGGCAAGCAGGTCGGAGATTGCTACAAATACGCCTGCCGTCCAGCCCAGGAATTTCGGCATTTCATACTCATTGACGGTATTTACTGAACCATCGTCCATGTTGTACTTCTCCCATAAGTGGTTTGTTCGTCCGAAATTCCCCGAAACCGTATGCAGGTATTTTCTGCCGATACGTTCTGCCTCACGCCGGTAACCGTAGTCGGACAGCCCCTTCACTGCAAGGTAATGTAGTGGCGGCCACCCATTGGGGTTGTCCCATTGATAGGTATAATCGCGGGGGCCTTCCGCGCAGGTCTTTATCCCATGCGGGGTTTCCAGCAGGCCGAGTGCCGAGACGATGGATGCCGCCTGTTGCTCGTCCGCCAGGCCATTGTACAGCACGGAAAACTGGGCTGCGGAGATTATGCCGGATTGCCGGTGGTTTACGAAGTCATAGTCCGTGAACAAGCCCGATTCCGGATCCAGCAGGTACCGGTTCATCAGTACCCTGCGCGCTTCGGCCCTTTGCTCCCACCGGACTGCCTCAGCGGCTTCCCCGAGCAACCGGTAAAACCGGGAGAAGTTCATTTCATACGTATACAGGTTACTGTTCAGGTCAATCGGATTGAAATCTCCGCATCGGTTACCGAACCGCGGGTTGAAGTCCCAGCCCGATTCGGCTTCTGCCAGCACATGTCCGCCCATGCGGATAAGCTCTTCATCGCTCTTTCCTTCCAGCACCCGTTTATCTCCCGAACGGGATGCCCAAAGCTTGGCCATTCCTATTTTCTCTGAGTCAGTAGCGGAAGAAGCATAGCGGTTCAGGCCGTTGGGCGCCAACCGTTGCGTCATCCAGAACCGGTACTCTTGCTCCAATACCGGAACGGCTTTACGCAGCCAGACCGTGTCATGCTCATAATCAAAAATATCGGAGACCATCATACTCAGGTACGGAGGCTGCGAACGGTTCAGCAACCCCTTGCTGCTGCCGTTTGGCATGTAACCATATTGGGTTACCAGGTAGAGGATGTTTTCGACATTATTTTTTGCCTGATCCATGTGGCCATCACGCAGCAATCCCAGGTTGGTGAAGTAGGTATCCCAATAGAACATCGCCCTGAAAGCCGTTTCCCCCTGTACCGTGGGTATACTGTATGGATACGGAAGTTGGATAACCTCGGCGGTCGACGTTGGCGTGCGCATCACGGTCCCTTCCCAGTTCTCCAGGATGTAATCACGGGTTTGCTTGATTAAGTCTTCCTTCGGTAAGCGGTCCGCCTGGGCGGAAGAAGATGTCACCTTTAATAAGAAAAAAAACAGATACACAGATAGCATGGCCCACCGACCTTTTACGTGAAATGTCATGTTTCTGAATGTTTGTATAGTTAGTATATGTTATAATGACATAGCCGAACGAGGTCCGACCGATCGTTCCCATGTGTCCAGTTCTTTAAGCATCCGTTGCACTTTTCCTGGATGCCGAACAGCAATATTATCTATCTCTCGTAGGTCAGCACGCAGGTTATACAAAGACGTGTCATTGGGACTTACAATAAGTTTAAAATCCCCCGAGCGTACTGCTTTCTCATTGGCTGTACGCCAAAACAAGGAGCGATTTTTCACTTGACGTCCATTCAGCAGGGTCCCACTGACATCCACTCCATCAAAATGGAGGCTGTGCGGAGCTTGAATGCCACAGATAGTGAGTACGGTAGGTAAAATATCCATGCTGAGGATCGTTTCATCGGATTCACGAGGTGCGATTTTTCCCTTCCAATACGCAATTCCCGGTACCCGGTGCCCCCCTTCTGCAAGGCTTCCCTTTTGCCCCTTCAGGGAACCGTTGCTTCCATAAGGCTTTTCACTTCCGTTATCCGACATAAAAATCACCAAGGTGTTATTTTCTAACTGACTGTCTTCAAGAGTTTGTAGGATACGACCGATGCCTTCGTCCATCACTTCGATCATTTCCCGATAAGTGGCTTCCGGGTCTTCCACCGAACCCAAGGGGTTAAACTTTTTCCCGGGAAGACGCTGTGCGGGGTCCTTTCTACCCTGGATAGGAAAATGAGGGGCTTCCTCAGCGACCATCAGGAAAAAGGGGCGGTCTTTGTGCTGGGTGATAAAGTTTACCGCGTGATTAGCGATCAAGTCCGTCGAATACCCATCTTCATTTATAGCATCGCTGTTATGCCACCAATCATACCGCAACGCCGCATCATAGTGGGAATGATAATCCACGTTCCCGCTGAGGTACCCCCTGAATTCATCGAACCCTTGGAGGTTGGGATGATAAAATGGTTGATAACCTAAATGCCATTTCCCGATCAACCCAGTGGCGTACCCCTCCTGCTGCAATAGTTCTGCAAGGGTGGTATTGGACGTATCTAACCCTCCCCTGCTTGATTCACCGCGTACCAAAATCACCCCTTCGATCCCCGCACGTTGCTGATAACGGCCAGTTAGCAAGGCCGCACGTGTCGGTGTACAGACGGCACCGTTGCTATGGAAATCGGTCAACTTGATGCCTTCTGCTGCTAGTCGGTTGATATTCGGTGTTTGGATGCTGGTTCCGCCATAACAGCCAAGATCTCCGTATCCCAAGTCATCGGCGAGTATCACGATGATATTGGGTTTATCGGGGTTGGGAAGGACGTTATTCGCTAAAATATGGGATGACAAAAGCATTCCAAACGTTGATATAATGATTTTTTGTAACATAAGATTTTGGGGCCGTAAATGTGATGGAAACTCGGCAGCTAAAACGGTCCTTTGTTGTTATTGTGGGTTGCATCGCGGGATGCCCCCGGCATCTCGCCCTTCACTTTACTGAACCCACCGCCTGGTTTGGCAACCGGATGTGTAAGTACCTTTGGCTCCGTGTCGCCCGTCTCGCGCTGCCACCGTCGCAAGACACGTCTCAATTGCCGGATTTGCCGTTTATAGGATGCATTGTTAATCTCATTTCGTATCTGCAGGCTGTCGGATGACATCACATAGAACTCCTCCTGCGGTCTTGGCTTTGTAAACGGTTCACGCTGCAGTTCACTTAGCTTTCCACTACTCAGTTGTTTCTCCAACACTCCGTACGATGGGCTCTCCCGTACATCCATAGACCCTCCATTATCAAATTGTGGCCGACCGTTGTAAACGTATAGATAGTCTTTTGTCCGAACCGCCCGTTCGTAAGCCTCGAAATCATGCCAGTTGTGTTCTGAAAACACATGGTTGCGGAAGGATAATGATGGATTTTTCAATACAGAAAGAAAGCTCTTTCCCTGCATATCCGGTGAAGGCATCACGCTGGCCATATCCAGTATCGTCGGCCCGACATCCACTCCGCTGCACAGCGCTTCCGTCACCGCAGTCTGCCCGATACGCTGGGGCCAATACACGATAAAAGGAACCTTCAGCCCCCGGTCTTGCAACCGGGTCTTGCTGCCTGGAAACGGCCGCCCGTTGTCCGCCATGAAAATGATGACGGTATGATCCAATATCTTTTTTTTCCGAAGACTATGGACAATCTTTCCTACATAGCTATCCAGCCGGCCGATCTCGTTGTAGTACGACGCGAGGTCTTTCCGCGTCTCGCCGTCGCCCAACAGCGTAGGCGGAATCTCTACCTCTCGCTCCGGGTCATGCAGCACATTAAATTGGCTGTCGGCGGACCAGGGCCGATGCGCATCGACCGAGGCCAGCCAGAGGAAAAAGGGCCTCCCGCTCGCATATGCCGTATCCAACACGTCCATCCATCGCTCCTCACCACCCTCGCCGTTCTTCCGGCCAACTTCCATCCGGTCATACGCCCTGGCTGTTTCGGGTCCTTCATGCCACTTGCCAGCAAGCGCCGTATAATAACCCGCTTGCTGCAAAAGCTCGGGAAAAAACGTCAGGTGCGCCGGCAATGGCTCATGCAGCTCAGCCGCCCCCGTATTGTGCGGGTATCGACCCGTCAATAAGCTGGTCCGGCTCGGGCTGCAGGAACTCGAAGTGACGTACATATTATCAAAGCGAATGCCTTGGGAGGATAGGCTATCTATATGAGGCGTTTTCACTTTCGAATTACCATAACAACCAATATCATCGTAGCTGATATCATCGCCGATAATAAGGATGATATTCGGCTTTAGGCCGGTAGGGTTCCCCTGACCGAACACCATGATTGCCTGCGCAACGCTAAAAGCGACGCAACCTATACATCGTAAAATATACATAGTTAAAAAGATTTCCTAACCTACTTCCAGACATCGTGTTGTTCCAGATTCGGATTAGCGTCCAACTCTGTCAATGGAACAGGAAACACCTCGGATTTTCTCCCTTGATAGTTAACCAGCGACTGATCCGGAAATCCGACTGGATCGGCCTTTAGCGTTTCATAGGCTTCCTCAACAGTACCCCAACGCTTCAGATCGAAAAAACGATGCCCTTCGAAAGCCAGTTCCACACGCCTTTCGTGCCGCAGTATCTTCCGCAACTGGTCTTGGGATAGGCCTGTGCCTTCGACATCCTCGATGGCAGGCATATCAACCCGGTTCCTGACCGCATTAATTAACGCATAGACTTCGTCTGTAAGCTGATTATCCTCAATCAACGCTTCAGCCCGCATGAGCAGAACATCCGCATAACGGATAAGGTAGTAATCCTGCCCTCCGGGGTCAGCAACGGCAGCTCCCTTTGCCGTTGTCTTTGACCGAACATATTTCTTGATTCCATAACCGGTATCGTTGGCGGTAAAAATGATGTTCCTGTCTTCGATAAAAACGTCGCCGCGGAAATATACAGATGACAAAAGCCGTGGATCCCTATTCATTTTAGGATTGGCCGCGTCGTACAGCGGTGACTCGGCAATTGACAGCCCATCCGCACAATAATAGTCGTTCACCAGGTTGCTAAGCGCTTGATGCGTCCATTTCGGAGTACTCATGTTCGTCACAGAAAATACCTCTCCCGTATTAAATCCTGCGGCTTCTTCAAATCTCACAGAGAAAATAATATCCTTTGCGAACTCTCCGTCATAGGTGAACTCATTTTCATAGGGAAAGTCCAGGTCATAGTTGTTTGAGTTAATCACCTCCAGTGCTGCCTCAGCTGCCCGCCCGAATTGCTTATCGAAGAGGAGTACCCGCGCGAGTAAGCCGTTTGCCGCCCCTTTGGTGGCATATCCATATAGACTTTCCGGATACGTAAGAGGCAAAAGCGCTATAGCTGATTCCAGATCAGCAATTACCTGGTCAAGTACTTCACGTTGGCTGTTCTTTTCCACATATGCATTGTCCAATGACTGGACACCTAAAATAAGCGGAACATCCTCGTAATAAACCGCAAGGTTAAAATAAAAAAGCGCCCGTAAAAAATACGCTTGCCCCAGGTATTCGTTGATTGCCGAGGCATCGACCAAGTTATCCGACAGCATCTTCTGGATGTTTGCCACGGCTTCGTTGCACCGCGCGATTCCCTTGTAGCTTTCCTGCCAAAGCAGCCGGAAAAGTGCTTCTGACGGATCCAGCGTACCTCTGATAAAGAAACCCGGCCCCTCGAACCGAATCCGGTTCCAGCTGTTATCGCCGAAGCTATCGTAATGAACCAAACTTACCGTACTGTTCCAGCTTCCGCCATACAATGTTCTGGATTGCAACACGTCGTAAATACCATTAACAGCAATCTGAACATCCTTTGTTGTTTTCCAGAAATTCCCGGAAGAGAGCTCTGTCTTCGAATGCAGGTCTAAAAATGACTCGTTGCATCCCATCAGGGAAAAGATCAATATCGCATACGTGAATTGTTTCATCGTTCCTTGTTCTAAATTAAAATACAATATTTACCCCGCAAGTTACCGTTTTGTAGATCGGGACCGTGTTGACCCCTGTGGTCGTCGACAGTCTTTCCGGATCAAAATTCTCCATCTGGGAGAATGTCAGCAGGTTCTGCCCGGCCACATAAAAACGAAGTTTCTGCATCCGCATTCTATGGGTCCATCTTTCTGGAAAACTGTAACCGATCTCAACATTTTTCAGCCTCAAAAAAGATGCGTCTTCGATGTAATAGGTCGATAGCTTCTGGACGTTATTCCTTGATCCGCCTGCTTTGATAATCTCTGTCGAAGGATTATCCGTTGTCCATCTGTTTTCGAAATACCTGAACACATTGGATACCTCATTCCCACCAAGCAGATTCGCGTCGCCCATAACGATGCGATCCACGTTCTGAATTCCCTGAAATGTGAAACCCATATCGAATCCCCTGTAAGACAATGATCCGTTCAATCCGTACATCCACTCAGGATACGGGTTGCCGATTACCACCCGGTCGAATGCATCAACAATACCGTCGGCAACACCGGCCGGACCGCTTACATCGCTGAATTTCAGATCACCCGGAGCCAATACATCTCCAAATTGCCCAGGAGAATTCTCGATCTCTTCAACCGTTTGAAAAATACCGGTATGCTGATAACCGTAGTAAGCCATAAAGGGCTCTCCGGATGTAATGATTGTATTATTATTAATGGTTGGGATTCCACGATCGCCAAGATTGACCACCTTATTCGGAGCCATCCGGGTAAAATTGGCACTCACCTGGTAAGCAAAATCGCCACGATGATTGTACCCTACATTCACTTCGACTCCCTTGTTCAAGATTTCCGCTGAATTCTGCGCAGCAATGTCGGTGACGCCTATGGTGGAAGGGACCGGAAAGTTGGTATACAAGACATCAAAGCTCCGTCTCCGGAAATAATCACCTTCAAGAAATACCTTACCTGACAATAAACTTGCATCCAGCCCGATATCCATTTGTTCGGTAGTTTCCCATCGGATCGTCGGATTTGCCAGACTTGTCAACGCAGCTCCGCTCACGATGGTACCACTTCCTAATACATAGTCCAAACCGGAATTGTAAGTTTGATCATAGATATAGTTGCCGATACGGTTATTGCCAGTCCTTCCCCAACTACCTCTTAACTTCACCTGATTGACCCATCTGTTGTTTAGGATATTTTTAAGGAAAGATTCCTCGGAAAGCCGCCATCCTGCTGAGAACGAAGGAAAGTTACCATATCTTCTTCCCGGGCCGAATCGTGAGGATCCATCCCGCCTGAAATTTGCTTCAAACAGATAACGGTCTTTATAGGCGTAATTGATACGCGAGAAAAACGATTGCAAGGTCACTTCAGCCCGTGATCCCGCCACGGAGGGATTTGACACGCCCCCTGAGTTGAACTCCTCAAGGTTTTCCGAAGGAAAATTCTCCAAACCGCCACTGAACCAATCGGTATTGTCATACATGACCGAGTGTCCAACCATGAATGAAAAATCATGCTGCTCACCAAAGACCATTTTATAGCGCACTAAGTTATCGTTCAATATTCGGTAATTTTTGTCAAATCGATTGGTCAACTGATTGTAGCTGCCGGCCGACACGACATTGCCGTCCCAATCTCTGTTTTCATTGTACGGGGTAAAATCGGATTGATCCTGGAATATCAGGTATAATGACAACGATGTTTCAAAGGTCAGCCCTTTAATCGGCTCCAAAACCACGTTGAACCGCTCTTTGAAGTTATAATACTCCGATTTATAATTTCCGAATTCTCCCAATTTGACGGGATTTGGTTGGCCCGTCAATGGAGAGCTGGAATAAAAACTACCGTCTACAAAACCGTAATCTCCGTTGGCATACCTGACCGGTACCGTTGGAGCCCTTGAAGCGCCCGCTAATATAGTAGCTGCAGTTCCGTCACCGCCGGAAGGCCCCTTACTTTTTTCCAAAGCCGCCGAAAAATTATTATTAACCGAAATCCAATTATTTAGATGCGACGATACATTGGCAAGGAAATTATAGCGGTCGTACTTAAATTTGCCTTTCACGATAGCATCCTGCGATAGATAGCCCAATGACAGTCGGTAAAGTGTCTTTTTCGATCCGCCGGAGAAAGACAAGTAATGATTGTGTACCCCGGCATCCTTCAAAATTTCATCCGTCCAGTTGGTGCTGGCAAATCTGTAGGGATCCGTACCGTTTCTGATCGCCTCTATATCTGCTGACGAATAACGGGCTGCTTCGGGATTCCCTCCTGCATTATTGACTAATAATTCATTAATATACGCTGTATAACCAATCGCATCAAGGAATTCCGGCACTACCGTAGGCCGCTGCGAACCGAAGTATGAATTCAATTCTACCTTGAAATTATCTGCCATTCCCTTCTTAGTCGTCACGATAATCACGCCATTGGCACCACGCGCGCCGTAAATAGCGCCTGCGGAAGCATCTTTCAATACCGTTATGTTTTCGATATCCGATGGAGCCAGCTGATTGAATTCCCGTAGACCATCGAACTGTA
Organism: Parapedobacter sp. 2B3; assembly: GCF_041925275.1. Lineage (NCBI taxonomy): Bacteria > Pseudomonadati > Bacteroidota > Sphingobacteriia > Sphingobacteriales > Sphingobacteriaceae > Parapedobacter > Parapedobacter sp. 2B3. The sequence goes on from NZ_JBHEUZ010000009.1 coordinate 120,739, forward strand.
TTCCGTCTATGACTACCAATGGATTGGTATTGCCGAAAGTTCCAACCCCACGGATCAATACTGAAGAGGCATCGTTGCCTGCAAGGCCTCCATTCTGTGTTAATTGAACCCCCGAAAACTTACCATACATCAGCTGGGCAGAATTCGCCACAGGGGTATTGACCGCATCATTGAAGGTAATCGACTGCACCGAACCCGTTAGGTTGACTTTCTTTTGCGTCCCATACCCTACCACTACCACCTCCTCCAAATCGCTTACCGATGGTTTCATCGATATACTAATCGTTGACTGGTTTCCAATTGGCCATTCGACCGCCTCGAATCCTACGATAGTAAAAACTAACGTATTTCCATTTATAGGAATTTCTACCCGATAATTGCCAGTGTCATCAGTGGTGACGGCCAAAGAAGTACCCTTGATGGCTACAGTTACTCCTGCTAACGGTTGACCAGATTCATCAGTTACTTTGCCTGTTATAATTCGCTCCTGTGACATAGAAGTCTCTGGCGCATCCTTCCCAACACTACGAAGGCCACGTCGTCCTCTTATAGCGATGGTTTTACCTTGAATTTGGTAAGTCAAAGCACGCGGCGTCAGGACCTGATCAAGCACAGCTTCCAATGGCTTGTCTACGACGTTAAGGGAAACCAACAGATCCTGTGTTACATACCGGTCGTTATATACGATCAAATAACCCGTTTGGGCTTTGATAGAAGCAAGAACCTGTGTAATAGGTTGTCGGTTGACATTTAAGGTAACTGTCTGGGACAATGTTTTGGCACTTACATGTAGACAGATTATAGCCAAAAGCAGCGACGTTAGTCTCATAATTCGGAATAATTGGATTACCCAATTGGCCCCATTTTTCCCTGCCAATAGGTAAAATACATAATTTATCATTACGTTTGTATGTTTAAATAGCCTCAAACTAGTTATAATTTATAATTCGGATTATACTGGTGCTGTTTGGACGCGAAGGGGAGTGTTGGCCGCACTTCCCTTTCACGTTTTTATTGTTATGTCTTTCTCATCGTGTCATGATTTATCTATTTATAATCTGGTTATTTACTAGGCTTCTTATTTACTAGGCTTCATTTCTACTGTACAATTAGTGTACGTCCCTCCAAGCTGATCACCGCGTCAGAAATATCCAATAGGTCCAATGTTGCCTGTAGCGTTAAATCACGGGCCATTTCACCTGTAAACGATTCTTTGGGAATACCCTTGCTATAAACTACTTCTATATCATACCAGCGTGCCACCTGCCGAATCATCTCATCGAACGGTGTATGGTCGAAATAGAACCTGCCATCTTTCCAGGCGATGTACTGATTTGGATCCACCTGCCGAACGGCTGTTGTAGCTTCTTGGGTAATGCTTTGTTCCCCAGGTAGAAGTTTATTTACGATTTTGGACGTTAGGTTTACGATTTGTACAGCCCCCTCTACCAATGTCGTCTTTATCTCAGGATCGTCTGGGTAGGCAGAGACGTTAAATCCGGTACCCAACACTTCAATTTGCTGGCCTCTGCTGATTACCTTAAAGGGCTTATCCTTGTTCCTTGCTACGGAAAAATAGGCTTCTCCCGAAATCTCGACCAATCGTTCATTACCCGTAAAATGGGAAGGATATTTCAGTGCACTATTCGCATTCAACCAAACTTGGGAGCCATCAGGAAGGGTGATTTGATAGGTACCCCCTTTGGGAGTGATAAGTGTCAACGTCTCCGGTGTAGAGGACACCTCAACTCGATCTAATATCGCAACCTGTGTAGTGCCGTCACTATAGGTGATGTCCTCGTTTCTGACAATGATGCCGGTTCGAGTTTCGTCTAATACAATTGTTTGGCCGTCTGCAAGGGTGAGCGTCGCTTTGTTCCCGCCGGGGGCAATATCGTGCGTATCTGCAATGGCCGTTTTATGATTCAGGAGTTGGTCGCCAAAGAAACCCCATATACCTAAGAAGGTAATGAGCAGGATGGCAGCGGCATAAGGCAGCCATCTGCCAATATGCAGCGAACGCCGTGATTCCGTGTGCTGCCTGAAAGCTGCATCTAACCGATCGGCCGATGCCTGCATGCGCCGTTCATCCGGAAAAAGCGAACTATCCTGTACCTTTTTGTTCAGATAGTGTTCTACTAATCGCCTTTCCTCAGGAGTACAGGTACCCTTCCGGTACTTTTCAAGCAGTTCGTTTGCGTTGTGCGCCATGTCTGTTTCTAACGTGCCTTTATAATCAAGTCAGTTAATGCCCGGCTTTTTCCCGAAAAATTTTCACTTTTTTTGAGATAGGGAAATTAGACCGCTACAAGGCCGTTAAAACAGGAAGAAAAAAAAACTGCGAAAGCGCTGATGTAACGCTTTCATGGTTTGGCTCATAAGGTTTTTAACGGTTTTTTCGGAAATCCCTAACCGATCGGCGATTTGCTCATCCGGCACGTTATCCTGCCGCATCCGGAACACATCTGCCATCTTACCGGGCAACCGTTCGACTATCATTTGGAGCCGCTCGAAGAGTTCTTTCTCTTCAATATGATCGTCAACATGATAGACTGCCTCATCAAGATAGTGCTGCAAATCGTCAACAGTTTTCTGTCTCACTTTTAGGTGCTGAATAATATTAAGGTATTTGTAACGAGCCGCTCGGAGAAGATACGGCTTCAAAATAATACGCTCATCAATGCTTCCGCGCTTTTCCCAAAGGGAGAGGAAAATATCTTGTACGATATCATCCGCATAGCCTTCATCCTCGGTCAATCGATAAGCGTACAGATAAAGAACATCGTGATAGTGTCGGTAAAGCACGGTAAAAGCATCTGCGTCGCCTGCATTTAAAAGAAAAAGGAGTTCCTGATCCGTATATTTACCGTTATCCGCCACGTCATGATTAATTTAATACAAAACAAAGGTAAACAGAATATAAACTAGTTTCCAAATGTGTGGGGAATTAAGGGGACTTATTTGTAGAATCTAACAATACGCCCTGCATACGTGCATCATACGTTTAAATGATAGTCAAACCCCGCTCTCTGAAAAAGCGAAAAGCCCGGAATTTTGGGATTACCGGACTTTTCTTATCTAAAGATATTGTCAATAACGTAAATGCAGGGCGTTTGTTTTGCGTGGCTGAAGAATTATTTTCATCTAATAAGTTTCCAAAATAATTGCTAAAATTGAGGATTAGACGAATCGACAAAACACATCAGCTGAAATGAGAGAACAATTATGAGTAATCATCCTAAAGTATTTATTTCCTATAGTTGGAGTAACCCTGATCACGAAAACTGGGTTGTCAACCTGGCAGAGCGGTTGGTCGCAGATGGCGTGGATGTGACCATTGATAAATGGGATCTCAAGGAAGGCCAGGACAAGTACACTTTTATGGAATCAATGGTGAGATCCAACGATATTCAACGTGTACTGATTATACTGGACAAAAAATACGCGGACAAAGCCGAACAACGGGCAGGTGGTGTGGGTACAGAAACGCAGATTATCAGTCCGCAGATATACGAAAATGTATCACAGGAAAAGTTCATCCCTATCGTCACGGAAAAAGATGACAAAGGAGATGCCCACATGCCCACCTATTTGAAAGGCAGGATTTACCTGGACTTCAGCGAACAGACGGATTTTGAGAACAATTATGAAAATCTATTAAGAAACATTTTCAAAAGACCGGCATACAGCAAACCGAAAATAGGCACACCCCCTCCGTATTTATTCGAGGATACACCGCACCATCAAAAGACGTCTTCTCTTGTACGGAGCTTTGACAATCTGGTCAATAAAAACCCCAATAGACTGAATCCCATGATCCGGGATTTTTTGGATGAATATTATACAAGCATTGATGAATTTGTAATTACGTTTACTTCCCGCGATACGATTGAAGCGGGGAAAACAATTTGCGACAACATTCAATCGTACACCCCTTTACGGGATGACTTTATTCTATTTTTCGACAAGGTTTTTAAACTTGGGGATCAGTTTGATATTGACATTCTTATTCACTTTTTGGAACGAACACCACAATTGACTTATCCAAGGGATGAAAGGGGTCAATGGTATGACGGCGACTATGATAACTTTAGGTTTTTTGTGCATGAAATATTCCTCTATCTTATCGCTTTGGGGTTAAAAAACGAAAACTACATGGTTATTGAAGAATTGCTACATTCTAACTACTTCTTCAAAAGTCGCTATGAAGATAAAGCGAATCCGAAGCATTTTACTGAGTTGTATGGTCATATCGCATCCATAAAACAGTATTATAACCAGGCATTTTCTCAAAATTTTTTCAGCCCGATGGCTGATTTGATTATTAAAAGAATACCGAAAGGAATGTCAAAAGACCAACTTATAGATGCGGACTTGCTTTGCCATTATGTGGCCGAATTGTCGGGAAGCTACTGGTTCCCGATTACTTATATATACCGAAGTCGAGGAAATCTGGATTTGCTTGGAAAGTTGGTATCACAAAGATTTTTTGAAAAGGTAAAAGGATTGTTCAATGTTGCCAATGCAGAAGAGTTCCAAAACCTCTTACAATCTTATAAAGAGCAAAACAAAAATCCGGAACGTGTGAGCTATTCGGGTTCGTTTGACCGTGTATTACCTATATATGAAATTGTTGAGATTGATAATGTCGCGACTATTAGATGATTTACTGATATTTTAAAGGATTTCAAGCTAAACGATATCCGATAATTTTTTGATTTCCTGAACACTAAAAAATAGAGGAGTGCCGTTGTAAGTTAGGATATTATAAATAGCGAGGTGTGACAAACATAGAAGGATACATTGAAAGCAATATTGGCATTCTTAGTGGAGAACTTGCCAAATACATTGTTGAAAAAAATGCGGCAAGCCAATCGGCGCGCCTGGCATTCCAAGCCTCGGTGACCAATCGAGGGAGTTCTTCGGGTGTTGTTGCTTTTTCCATCGGGTGCTTTTACCAAAGGTAAGGCAAAGGAGCATAAATTCCTGCCTTTTGTAAAATTGATGCTAGATAGGATGAAGGATTACACCAATTTCCCTCAAAGTTGTTTATCTTCACACAGAAAGGAGGATACGGCCATGTCCATGAACAAATTTTTCACGTCCCTGATTACACTATTGGCATGCAGTGCCAGTGCACAGGCGCAGGTAATCGTCAACCCGGATGGGACGCATTCCGTTGCCATGGGAAATATCATTGTGAATTCCGATGGCACCCATTCCGTGCGCACGGGCGATGTGATTGTCAATCCGAACGGCACCCATTCGGTGATCAGCGGCAATGTGCTGGTGACCCCGGATGATAGGCATGTCCCTTTTTTTGACACGAGCCAAAAAAAGGCCGATCACAAGGCAGCCGCAAGGGACGATAACCGCTACAGGTATGGGGCCATGACGCAGCGTGCGCTATGGTTAAAACGCATGGATGCCCTTAAAAAGCAGCGCCGGGAGGAGCGCAAGCTCCGGAAAGCGCGGAATAAAGAACTGCGAGATGTTTTTCACCGTGCCGTTAGGTGACGTCTACGGTAAGCCAAAAAAATTCCATAAATAATTTGCTTAGTGTAAAAAATACACTATCTTTGCATCATCATAATTTAGGTTTATAATTGGTTAGTAAAGGTTTCCATTCTCCCCGTTTGGAAACCTTTCGTTTTCTAATCCCCCTACACCGCTTATTTCTTATGCCATTTCGAGCGTGCGATGGCGACCTCTCTTTCATCAGCATTTAGCGCGAGACGTACTTACTGGGTTTATAATATTGGTTTATGGGATAGCTTGATGCTCACAAGGAAAACGCTGGACCAGTTTGGTCATCGGCATTTTTCTCTTGTTGGCAAGATTGTTCGGGCGCCGATTGTTGCTCCTTTTTATCCAACTGCTCCACAGACTGCTCCCGTTCAATCCGTTCCAGTTCATCCAACATCAGCTCCCTGACTTCACGCTTTATTTTCAGGTAATTTTCCCGGATGTCCTCGGTGGCGACCGTCGCAATCTTCGGGATGTCCTTGTAAGTGGCCTCTTCCGCAGCGATGGCGGCGTGGTCATTCTGGACTTCGGCATGGAACACCTTCAAGGCAATCTTTTCCTCGGGGTTGTCGGCGACCATGCCGACGAAGCTACCGGAAGATAGCGTGGCGATTTTGGAGGCGGGAATGGCGTAGTCCAGCTGCGCAGACTTGGTGAAGGTAGTGTCGCTGCTGCTGAGCGTGCTACTATTGCGCTCCTGCATAATCTTGCCAAAGGTTTCGGAAAGCGTCTTGGCCGTAGCGCCGGTGACCTGGCCAGCGATGACATTGCCGACAATGCCCGCGATGACGTCGGCCTGTTCGGAACCATAATCCTTTTTGAGCTGACTGAAGTCCTGCACGGCGATGGTGGTGGCGACCTTGTTGGAACGGGCGGTAGCGATGAGGCTGTCGATGTTATTAAAGTAGATAGTGGGAAATTCATCGAAGATGAGGCTGCTTTTCTGCCTGCCTTTTTTGTTGACGAGCTTGATCATTCGGGAGATATAGAGGGAGAGCACTGCACCGTAGGTCTGGAGTTTTTCGGGATTGTTACCTACACAGATAATTTTGGGATCATGCGGATTGTTGACGTCCAGCGTGAAGTCGTTTCCGGAGAGGACGTAGTAAAGCTGCGGCGAGGACAGCCGGGCGAGGCCTATCTTGGCGGAGGCGATCTGCCCTTCCAATTGTTCCTTGGCGTTGTTTTGGAAGGCGGAGATGAAGGGATTGATGAGTGTCTTGATCTCGTCCTGCTGGCTGAGGATGGCGAAGAGCGGGTCATAGTCCACCTGCATCAGTTCGATGACATGGGGCAATGTACAAAAGTTACCGTCCCGGTACCGGCGCAGGTACCAGATAATGGCCGTGAGGAAGTTGATGGGGGACTCCACGAAGAAGTCACCCTGTTTCTTGATCCATTCCCTATTGAGGCCAAGCATGACTGTCCGTGACGCTTCGGTAGCATCGGTGATGTCGTCCATGCTGTGCGGATTGAGGGGGTTGCACCGATGGGTGCGGCTGAGGTCATCGAAATTGATGATGTAGAACTTGGGCGGTTTGGGGTAATTGTTGTGGTATTGCAGCAGCTTGTTGTAGGCGATGCGGGTGAGGTCGTCGTACTTGAAGTCGTAGACGAACATGGTGAACCCCTTACGAATGTGTTGGTCGATGATGTGACGGATGACGAAATAGGATTTCCCGGCGCCGGGGGTGCCGATGACGAGCAGACCGCGGAAGGGATTGATGAAGTTGATCCAGCTGTCGCGTATCTTCTTCTTAAGACGGTATTTGGCAGGCAGGTTGACGGAGTATTCGTTTTCCAGGAGCCGCTCTTCCTGTGGGAACGTCTCGTTATCGGTGTTGAATGTATCCTGCTGCAACGTGAAACTGATGAGACGGGAGAGGCGCGTACCGCCCACAAGGATGGCAAGGTAGCCGGTGGCGGTGGCACCGATGTAGGCGGCGGCAAGCATTTCCACGGACAGGGGCACATGCAGGACGAGTGGGCTGGCGAAATAGCCTGTGAGACCAAGTGAGATATGGATGCCGATGCTCCGTTTATCGACTTTCTCATCCTTACGCCCCTTGACACCAAGGAGTGAAATGGCGAGGAATGTGAGAGCAGCTAATTTGGGACGGAAGTTGCCGTCAAACAGGCCCGTGGTAAGCAGATTAGCCAAGAGACTGTCCGTAATCCCCGCCGTGAGGCCCCAGCGTCGGAAGGCCAGGTAACAGGTGAGGTAACAATGGAAGCCGAGGACAGTGAGGCTGATGAGCCTACTTAGATCGGCTATTTTGCGTAGGGATTGGATATCTTCTCCGGTGTTCATTGTTTAATGGATATGGGATTATTGATTATATGTTTAATGCTATTGGCATCAATGAGCCCTTCGGGGTTTGAGACGTGAGATATGATATATTCCATGAAGTGTATGTGGAACTACGCATTCGTAATGCGTGGGTTCTGGGCTACGCCTTATGTCATAGGCTGTGGCCTTGTTGGTCATCTGGACGTTTGCGGCGTTTCTTCTTCTTTCGCTTCGGGATGAACGGGCCGTATTCGGGCCCGGTGCGACCGAGCAGGGATTCCAGTAGGGACTTGCCGCCGGTGGTGCCAGAGACGGTGGGCAGTTTTTTGAGTGCCTTTTGCAAGTAATCGGTTGGCTTCGGTGCCGGGCGCAGGTAGGTCTTTCGCTGTGGGCGTTGTTCATGTTGTTTCCGTTGCTGGGTGTTGTTGGCACTGGGTGTGGCGCGGATGTCCTGTTGGCCCAATTGCGCCGTAATGCCCCTAGCTGTGTAGGCCCTGCCGAGATCACTGCCGTTAAAAACGGTTCGGTGGTGGTTATCCACGTAGGTGATGCCGTATATTGTACCTTGCTCGCTCTCGCGGAAGACGGAGTGGATGCCGAAGGTAGCGAGTTCCTTGGTGAAGGTACCTCTGGTGAGTTGGTTATAGGCGGTCAGGACTTGGTTTATCCGTTCTGTCAAGTCATTCTTGTGAGGCTGGCGCCTTTTGTTGCTTTTTTGGAAGCGTGTTTCCAGATTGGCGAGCGTGGGCTTACCGTAGATGCTACTGGCTTTTATGGGTACACCGGTTTTGTTTCCTTGGGTGTCGGTGATCCAGTATTGCAAGCCGCCGCGCTGGTGCATCCGGGTGCCTTCTTTGCCCCTGTCTGCGGTAATGTTGAATTGGCTGAGGACGGCGTTTAACTCCGGGATGCTGGTGAAGCTGTAGTTATTTATGACGGCGTTCACGATATTGGTGATGGTGTGCTTGGTGGGCGACTTGCCGTAAGTAACTTTTTGGGGATCGGCGGCGGTGATTCCCTGTCCCTGCTTTTCCGTCCGGCCTTCGGCTTTGACGAGCTGGTATTTTTCCTCGATTTCCTTGCGGGCTGCTTCGGATAGCGTCCGGCCGATGTTGTGGATATCGATGCGGCTGCCGTCCGCGCGGATGTTGACGGTGGCGATGTGGACGTGGGGATGCGCGGCATCCAGATGACGGTAAACGAGGAAGGGCTGGTCGCCGAAACCCACGCGTTCCATGTAATCCATAGCGATGCGTTGCAGTGTACCATCGTCGGGCTTCTCCGAAGGATCGAAATTCAGGGAAATGTGCAGGGCGTTGGTCTTCACCCGGGCGTTGAGCATGGTGAGATGCTGGAAGCGCTGGATTTTTTGCGCGGTGTTCAGCTGGTCGATTTCGCCGGCGAAGCCACTGGCGAGGATAAGGTGCGCCTGACCCTCTTCCACTTTGTGCTCATTATACCGCAGCACGCCGCCGATGTCTTTTCCGCTTATGACTTTGGCAACCATCGTTGGGCGAGTTTGGAGATGATGGATAGGAGCTGTTCTATTTTCGGCTCGATACGATTGTATTCGGCGCTGGTTTTGATGTGATGGAAGGCGCGTTCGGTGGGCGTTTCAGCGACGTGGAATCGGTGCGTCTGCTGGTTGATATTGACGCCAATGGCCTTGATTTCCTTTCGTATGAGTGCCATTTCTTCCATCGCACCGTTGAGCGTGATATCCCGGTGGAGGCAGTTGATGCGCTGATTGGACAGGATTTTCCGCGCGACCTCGCCGATGCTTCGGCAGTCGCTTTCCTTTACCAGCTTTTCCAGCCTATGGTATGTCTGCTCATCCACGCGGGTGCGGATGGGGTGCGTGAGCAGGCTTTCGGGGTTATTAACTTTCTTTCTTCCCATGGTGGTGTGGTGAGTCAACGGCTCCTCCCCTGGCAGTCCACGAGTTCCGAAGTGGGTGGCCCGACCGCGGGTCGGCAAGATTTTTTGTGGACAAAAATACATCTTGCTCCCCACCCGCGTGGGGCCACCTCTTCCCTATCGGACGTGCGGTGACAGGGAGCTGGTGCCTTGAATTTTGCTAACGCGTGTTAGGGTAATTTGGGTGTGTCGTCCAGCGTGATCTTTTCGACTTCAGCAAGGGGTATCGCCGCGCGAAGCACCTGTCGGATGCGTTGACGCGGATTGCCTTTGGTCCTTTTTATGCCCCACGCCGTGCTGTGCGTGGGATGGCGGTTACACCTGTTTCTTTTGGGAATGTCATTGTTCATGGCTATTGTGTATATTTATAGCCAAAGTTGGGGGGATGTGTTGGGATTAGTTGACAATCCTGTTGGGGAGGGTGTGGGATTTTAAGTATTGATAAATTAACGGCTGCCGTTTCGTTATGCCTAAAACAAATTTTTCAGGTATCGTTTTCAATAAGGAATTAGATGCGCTCGAATATGGAGACATTGTTGATTTCTTTATTGATGTTAAAGAGGAGTCTACTCGATTAGAGTTTAAGGGGTTCTCGGCCCAACATGGGAATTTTAATAATAACTTTGAAGGGGTAATAAGGGGGATATGTGCTTTTTTAAATTCTGAGGGAGGCGTACTTATTTGGGGTGCCCCGGAAGGTATTCCTGGAGGTAATAATAATAAGGTATTCCAAGGGGCATTATCACCTTTAAGTACACTAAAGGAAAAGGACTGGCTAATAAACAAGATTTCTGATTCTATAACGCCCCTACCAATAGGAATTGACGTCGGGATATTGCAGGACAATGGGAACGTCGTTTATGTGTTCGAGGTTCAACAAAGCCCATATTCGCCACATCAGTATAAAAACACCTACTATGCAAGATTAGACGGGCAAACGAAACCTGCACCACATTATTTAATAGAGGCTTTATTTAAGAAAATCAAATACCCTAATATTGAAGGATTCATAAAGCCGGAACTCATCACCAATAATGGTGATTCCTATTTACTGGATCTTTCCGTTATCCTATTCAACTTTTCCCAACTTCAAAATGAGGAAAATGTATCTTTCCGCCTGCTGAGCACCAACGGGCGATTCGTTAACGCCGACGACCCCGAATTTTCATATCGGTATAACATGAACGGTCATCAATTGATATTTAATAATTTTGCGCCAGTCTTACATTATGGAGCCGCACATACCCATGTGGAACGAATAGCATTCAATTTAGCAGAGTTAGAGGCCATCGGTTATGAAGTTGCATTGATGTTATCATTTGGGGGCAAACGTTCTCCAGCTAAGACATCGCGTTATACATTAAATCTTTGGGATATTGATTGGGAGCATCCTGAAGAACCGAACTACCTGTTGACTTTCATTGAGGAAAATAAACTACTGATTGATAGGCAGATTGAAATAGGCGCTACGAGGGAAACCGTATTACAACAAACGCTGAAACGATAACCTCTCAATTGGAATGGAAAAGGACCTGGCTGATAATATTTATAACAATCTCATGAATTTGTTTTTTGAGCCGGAAATCCGTGACCGGAAAAAGCAAGGACTAATTGGCGAGGATTTCAAGTTACTTGCGGCCCAAGCACTGTTTTTCCCGGATGGAAAGCCGCAAATTATTAGACTGAATGAGGAAGTCTCTGTACAAGTCAAACTTAAAAAAGGAGTTGATAGTACTGTTGATGGCTTTTGGCCTTCTAAAGATGACGTGGAATATATAAGACCTAACGAGGAACAATATTTGAATTGTGGTCACGTAACCCTACTGCTGCTCAAAGACACCTACCAACTAACATTCGATTTTCAATACAATAAGAAAGCGTGTGAAGAACATCTCAAGGTCGCAAAGCAATTTTTAGCAACGAGCAAATATGCTTTGGAGAACAACCATCTTGTTGCTTTCATTGATAACTCTTTTAGTACAATTGAACTCCTAGCCAAGATTGATTTACTACTTGCGACGGATAAAAACGTAAGCGGTAAGACCAACCATAAAGCAATACAATCTGCTTTCAATAAGAAGCATAAAAAGCCATTTTCGGAATTTGAGCAGATTCAACGGGACATTTTTAACAAGCTGTTTATCGCAAGGAATAAGGTAAGGTATCTGCATGGAACGATTGTTATGGATAATGATGAAATGCTCGTTATTTATCGCGCGCTTAGTGAAATGTTTGATAATTTATCAAAACGGCTATCCATTGAATGACCGCCAAAGAATGTCACGGCCATTACAATAACGTATGACAATACAGATTCATATTTTGTCTTCAAATCGCATATTTGGCAGAGTAAATGGTATGGTTAACTTTGGCTCTTTGGTTTTTTCTTCATGATGTATGGCCAATGAAGTATATATAATCGCTGACCGGATTAATTTCATTTGTTTTAAAGTTTTCCTTTCCAGTTCTCCCCGTCCAATGGAATATGTCATTTCATCTGACTCATCCGCACCTGATCCGCCATTTTCAACGACCTTGAAAGATTTGTGCTCTATATGATTACGGATTTCGGCTAACTCCTTTGCTTCAGGTTCTATTACTGTCTGATGGGCATCTTCTTTGTCGAAAAGGTCCTTGCTTAGCCAATAGAGTCCCCGTAATGCAAGATTCTTGTTTTTGTGGAAAATGGTGCGGAGTGGCTTTCCTTTTTGGGGTTCGTGCCACAAACCGCGAAAACTGGTTCTATTTCTTTCTATGCCTATACCTAAATAAAAATTCAGCAAATAGGCGATTTTATCAAACAGTGAATAGACCAAACGATAAGCAATCTTTACCTTTTCAAGGTTATGGGAATATTCCGCATATTCAAGCGTATCTACGAGTACGATGTCTTCATTGCTGTAGCTCTGCGCTGGTAACTGGGTCCCCTCATAAAAAAGAAATCTCGCAGTGCCATATTCCTGCTTAATTTGGTTGAATAAAGAATGGAATTTTGGTGGATCGTCTGGTGCAACCGTCATACTTGGCAAATGCATAATGTCTTGGCTGGCAATGTTATAAGGCGATAGGTCATTAAGGGGATTAATATATAAGGCTTTTTCTTCACACCATTTTCGGTAATTGGCAAGTCCTTTATCTGTACCTAAATCATAGTCAAAGGAGTGTTCTTTGTCCAGATATTCTGTTGGCCAATGAATACGAATATGTTGATAAAGTCGTAGGAACGAGTCGTATGCTGCTGGATAAATATAGTCTTTCCATAGCAATGCGTTTTGGAGCGACTTGTGTGAATGGTACATGAAGATATTTCGATGTGAATCGTCGTATAGGCATCCGGCATAGCCATGTAGTCCATGGCCAATATTTCCAAGTGCCATTGGAAAATCCGGGATTACTTTCAACGCCATGTTCCAATACTCTTGTGCTTCTACAAATCTGCCAACATGGGAAAAATGGTTGCCCAAATTGGTGTAAACCTGGCATTTAAATTCCTTCATAGCGTCCTTGAATGCGGGTATGGATATACATTTTCTTAGGTGGTAAAGCTCTTTGGTAAGTTCTTCCTGATCGTAGTCCCAGCTTTCTTCTGTTTCAAATCTATTAAAGTGCCGTTTAGCAGCCCAAGCATTGGCCAAAAAATAGTGATAGTGTATTTGCCGAGGGTTGTCCAGTCGATCAATATCTATTGCTTTCGATAATAAAAAGGCTTTATCAAGGAAAGCGCGGTCGCCTTCATCCGACGAAAGGTCAACGAGTTGTCCTATAAGATCCAAAACCTCCTCCAAAGTAAAATCTATTGGATTTAAGCTCGCTAACTCGTTGGATGTAATTTTTTTCGGCATATTTGAGAATTTCTATAAATGTCGGGATAAAGACGACAAGCCAAAAGAAGAAATATTCAACATAAGTTATATATCTTTATTGTCCTAAACGTTCGACAATGGTAGATTACACATTGACACAACTAAATGTGACCGTCAGGGAGGTTGTCATAGGTAACAAGCGGTAACGAAGTCCGTCTTTAATCAAATTGAGCGCGAATCCTGTTTTAGCAATGATATGGATTTTGTCGGTGATGTAATCATCGGATACACAAAGGACAGTGATGGTAAATTTCTCCTATGGGTAAAAGACGGAAAATTAAGAAGGTCCAGTCTGACACCTTATTATAAACTGCCAAAAGATGCGAATTATGCGGCATTGCATAAAGTAAGTTGGTTTTTAAAAAGGTGCGGAATCAATTTTGAAGGTCTTGATGATAGCAAAGAAACGGTTTCAAATACTGTAGCTGATCCTAAGCAGTATGAATGTCTTGTTGATAAGGTCAGAAAATTTCTTGAATCGTTAGTTGACATGCAGATATTTCTTTAAATCTCTATTCCAATACCTAATATGAGCAATATAATCGACGTATCAAGTTTAATCGATGATAGGAACCGGGAGATGTATAACACTGTGTGTGAAAAATTTAATGTTGAATTTGAATATTCAGCAAATGATGAGTATTCGGTTTACACACAAGGCAATCAAGCAACGTTCTATATCCCTATAGGCACGTATTGTGTGGATTCTTTTTCACACGAGTTGTTGCATGTATACTTGGACTACCATGAGTTTTACCTTGGGGGAAACTTCAAGAATACAATGTGGCAAAGTAACGTCTTCCAACGGCTATTCGATATTCAATTGGCAGAGCACATGACAAACAGCATTTCGCATAAGTTGATGCTACCTATTTATTTGGCTATGGGATTCGATAGATTGAAATTTCTGTATGACTACAATGACTACAAAATGGAGCCGGGATTTCTCAACAGATTATCAAAGGCTTATAAGACTAAGGGAGGCTATAGTTTGTCAGCCGCAAATATATTTATTGGCAAATTCTTCGCCCTGAAATGCGATCCAAACCCTGAATTTGACTATTCCAAGGACCTTCAGAAATTCAAAGGGATTGACCCGCTGTTGTATGGAATATTGGATGGTTTTTATAATAAATGGGATGGTTATGATTTTATGCGCGACGAATTTTCTGAATACCGAGATAAAACAGCTTCGTTTTATGATAGCATGAAAAAATGGTTAAGGGGCAAGAAATTCGCTGATTAGCGGATAGCTTTTCATTCTCTCAAATATTTTCATTCGGCTTCCCAACCGGATTGTCAAACATTTACCTAATCCTCAATCATCTTTGCTGCTTTTGACTAAATGCAGCGAACATGCCTCAAGAAAATTCACAACAATCAACTGAAAAACAAGAAATTAAACCTTGCCAAGACGTAGATTTTTTCTTAAATTTAGTGGCGGAAATCATCATTGAAATCATTTTAAAAGAGGAAATTAATGAGCGCAATCGGTTACGTCAGGATCAGTAAAAAAGACCAGTCTAGGTATTCACTGGAATACCAGGAAAAAAGCATCCGTGATTATTGCGATGCTAATAATCTAAGTTTAGTTTCGGTCTTTGTGGATGACGGGGAAAGCAGTTATACGTTTGACCGTCCGGATTACCGTGCGTTGGAACGATTCATCAAGGAGCAAAAAGGTGCCGTTAAATACCTCATTGTGCTGGATCACGACCGATTTAGCCGCAACCTTCCTGAAGCGTTGATGAAAATCGAAGAATTGCAGCAGAAGTTCGGGCTGAAAGTGCTGGCGACAAGCGAAACGGTAGATATCGACACTTCTGACCCCTCCGTATTTCTGCTCCGTGCATTTAAATACCTTATTGCCAATCAGGAATTATTTACCATAAGGCGGCGGGCCAAAATGGGCATCCGCCAAGCCCAGCAATCCGGCAGGTATGTCAACCTTGCGCCTTTTGGTTACCTCAATAACCGGGAACCCGGCCAGCGGAGCATGATCGTCGTTGATGAGTCAAAGGCCTTTATCATTCAGAAAATATTCCGTGACTACTTGTGCGGTATCCCCCAATTCCTGATTCAAAAGGACGTGGAGAAAATGGGGTTTAAGCAAACGGCGAACGGAGCAATTGCCCGGATATTGGCTAATCCGGTATATGCCGGGCTTGTACGGGTAACAGGGACAGCAAACGAGCCGGAACGAATAATCAAAGGAGTCCACGAAGCCATCATTACCGAAGCGGAGTATTGGCGGGCACAGGAACTTATCGAGGCCAATCGCCGGGAAGAAAATCCCCATCCAAAAAGTGAATTTCCCCTAAAGACATTACTCTATGCGCCATGCTGTGGTGGCAAGGTGACAGCAGGAAGGACAAAAGGATACTCCAAACGCTATGTTTATTACCGTTGCATCAAGCACTCCAGCACAAATCTATCCGGCGCAAAGATGCATAAGAAGATGGAACTGATATTAGCGCACCTAAGCTTCAAGCAGGAGCACATCGACAGGATCACGCAAAAGGTGCTAACCGGCTTGGAGAAGACTTCTTCAATCCGTAAAAAAGAGTTGGAAGCAACGAAAACCGAGCTGGCAAAGGCAGAAGAAAAGATGATGGCCGTCGAAGAACGGTTATTCGAAAAGGAAATTTCGAGTTTTACCTACAACCGTTGGCACAAGAAACTGAATAATGAGATATTGCTATTAAGAGAGAAGATTAGCGAGCTTACCGTCAACATTACGAGCAGGGTTGAGAAGCGGTTAGAACTATTGAAATACCTGGTGGATGTGCCCTGTTTGATGAAAAAGGCCGAAGAGCATAGCTTTACGATGTGGTTATCATTGATGAACGAAAAGTTCAAACACAAGTTGACCTATGTAAATGGGGTTTTTAGAACTAATTACATCAACCCTGTCTTCAAGCATAACCTACAGATACTCAAAGAGAAAGGGCTGCTAATTTTAGAGCAGCCCCACCCAGATTTTCTGAAATTCTCGTCTTGTGCGGAAGAGCAGATTCGAACTGCCACGCCCGTAGGGCGCCACCCCCTCAAGATGGTGCGTCTACCAATTTCGCCACTTCCGCTTGAGGATTTACTGGCGCAAACTTAGATAAAATTGTATTTATATGCAACCTGCATATCATACAATTTTATCGTCCCCTCATCTGCCCTTGAAAGGACAGCGGCCACGTGTTTTTTCTACCCTGCCTACAACTATCCGTTTTTATCGATCAGCGTCTGGATAATACCATCCGCCAACCCGACGCGGGGAACGATGACCTGCCGTAGACGGCCGTATTTCATCAACGTCAGGAAAATCTCGCAGGCAGGGATGATTACATCTGCCCGGTCTTGGTTGAGCCCAAGCACATTGATGCGGTCTTTCAGCGAAAAAGAACTGAGGTATTCGTACAGGGATTTCAGCTTGGCAAATGAAATGGGTTTGTCTTCTTTATTATTATTTGCGAGCCGTGATAGTTTATTGATATTGCCACCCGTACCGATACCATACACCGCCTTGAATGCCTGCGTATGGGTTTTTACCCACGTCCGCATCTCGTTCCAGGTTTCTTCGCTGTCTTGGTTATCTAATATGCGGATGGTACCGATATTGAATGAAGCCGATGCGATCCATTTGGCGTCGGCAAACACAGACACCTCGGTACTACCCCCACCCACATCGATATACAGGTAGGCCTTATTATTGTTAAGATGCTGTTCAATATGGCTGTTGTAGATGATCTTCGCTTCTTCACTACCATCGATAATCCGCAAGTCGATACCGGCATCGCTGATTTCGCGCAGCAGCGAGCTGCCATTGGCCGCCTCGCGCATGGCCGAGGTAGCACAGGCCATGTACTCGCTCACTTTGTATACGTCCATGAGGTTCCGGAATGCGGCCATGGTCTTTACCAAATCCTCGCCCTTCGATTGGGATATCCGGTGATCGATGAATGCATCATCGCCCAATCGCAGGGGCACCCGTACCAGCGTATTCTTTTTGAACGATACAACATCGTCGTTTCTGATAATATCGGCTATCAAAAGCCGCACCGCATTGGATCCAATGTCTATTGCTGCGTATCTCACGTTTCTTAAGATTTATATTTCAGGTAATTGTAGATATCTTCCTGGGCCCGGTGCTTGATTTTACTTTTGGCGCCGATGTATCGGTTGCTGTTGGACCGATTGATTTCGCGGGCCTTGGTATTGTCCCGCAACTGGATATTGATGATGTCGCGGATTTCCTTGCGGATACGTGCGTCGATGATGGGAAATGCCACTTCTACCCGCCGGTCGATATTGCGTGTCATGAAGTCGGCAGACGACAGGTAAATCAGCTCGTCGCCGCCATTGCCGAAAATCCAGACCCGTGCGTGCTCCAAATAGCGATCCACGATACTCCTCACGGTAATCCGCTCGCTATAGCCCACCTGGCCCGGCACCAAGCAACACATGCCCCTCACAATAAGCTGGATCGTTACACCCGCATTGCTGGCTTCATAGAGTTTTTCAATCGTCTCCTCATCCGAAAGGCTATTCATTTTCAGTATCATGTAGGCCTTCTTTCCCGATTTGGCTGCCTCTATTTCACCGGCAATAAGCTGATACAGCCGGGCCCGCGTTCCTAACGGCGACGCAATGATCGACTTATAGTCTCGGCGGAACACCTGCCGCTCCAACCCCCGGAAAAGATGCTTTAGGTCGCTGGTGATTGCGGGATCGATGGTAAACAGGCTGTGGTCGCAATAGCGCTTCGCCGTCTTTTCATTGAAATTCCCCGTTGCGAGGTTTGCATAGTAAACCAAGCCCCGCTTTTCACGGCGTGTAACGAGGCATACCTTGGCGTGCACTTTGTACTGCACCACCCCGATATTGACATTGACCCCACCCTCCTCCAGCCTGTTGCGCCAGTATATGTTGGCTTCTTCATCAAAACGTGCTTTCAATTCAATCAGGCAGTTTACTTTCTTGCCATTTTGTGCCGCGTTGATCAGCGCGTTGATGACACTTGAATTTTCGGCCAGTCGGTAAAGGCAAATATTGATTTCCTGCACTTTGGGATCTATGGCTGCTTCGCGGAGAAAATGCACAATATAGTCGAACGACTGGTATGGCAGGCTAACCAAGTAATCGCGTTGGGCCATCTGGCTGAAGATACTCCGGCCAAGATCCAGATTATTGACACGCAATTGGGGCATGGGCGGATACTCCAATTCCGGACCGCCAACATTGGGAAAGTCGATAAAATCCCGGAAGTTGTGGTACCGGCCGCCGGGGATCAACGCATCCGGATCCAAATGCATACACCCTACCAGGTAATCCAGCGTATCGAGCGAAATGCCACTGTCGTACAACAACCGCATAGGCCGCCCTTTTTCGCGGCGTTGCAGGCTATGCATCAGTGCATCCACAAATTTCTCGCTCATATTGGGGTCTATATCCAATTCGGCATCGCGCGTAAGCTGGATGCTATACGCCTCGATGGAACCGGGATCGAATATAAAGAACAGATCGTCCAGGCAATACCGGATGATGTCATCCAACAGGATGATAAATTTCAGCCCGTTATTTTCGGGCAGTATGAGAAAACGCGAAATAATCGGACTTGGGATTTCCACCAACGCATACTTTACCTTCTTCCGGAAGGTCAGCTTAACGATGAAGTAGGTATGCCGATCCTTAAGTTCCGGGAACGGCTTGGCAGCATCCGCTTCCTCCAACATGATGGGTACCAAGGTGGGCAACACCTGGCGCCTGAAATATTCGCGCACGTATGTACCCCGCGCCACGTTGAGTTGCTGCTCGTTGATGATAAAGATTTTCTGGGCTTCGAGTTCTTTGATGATTTCCTGCTCATAAAGGTAGTCGAACCGCTTCTCGAGCCGCACCACGATATCCTTTATTTCGTTGAGGACTTTCTTGGGGTTGAAGCCAAGCATGGTTTTGGTTTTGTTGTTGATATCTACCAGACGGTTGAGGGTGGCCACCCTGACCCGGTAAAACTCATCCAAATTGGATGAGAAAATAGCCAAAAACCGAAGCCGTTCGATAAGCGGCACCGTTTTGTCGGCAGCCTCCTGCAGTACCCGCTCGTTAAAATATAACCAGCTTATTTCACGGTTTATAAGGGGATATTTATGCTTCACCATTGCTATCATGTGGCCGCCATAAGTTATTCGGCCAATAATAACAATGCAACGTTGCGTTAATGTTAGCGGTGCGTTAATTCACCATAACCAACCATCGTATTGAAGCGGGCTTACAACTTATTACTGCGGGGGTGGCTACCCAGTAATGCCTAGTCATCAATCATTCCAAACTTGCTGTTCCAGAATTTCCAACTGCCAGCGGATTTCTTCCTCTTTTACAGGAAAAGGCTCATCCCGCCGTATCTGTGCGTACACCGCGTTGAACAGGTCGTTGTAGTCGCCCTTTAGCGCCTCACGGTAGCGGATTTCGCGGTCGCCGTTAGGTTTCATCAGTGTAATCAGCCCTTCCTTACCCGGGGGCTCTATGCCATATTCAGGGTCTTTGGGTAAAATACCGGCTTGCAACTGGTCTTCCTGAACGTCGGCCCTGACTTTCTGAAAGGACCCTTTGGTACCGTGCAGCACGTAGGCTGGCAGCGGATTGGCCACAAGCAGGCTCGCATGGATAAATACGGTCAAGCCTTTAGGATAACTGAGCACCAGCGTAGAAAAATCGTCGACCTCAGACCCCTCCCGGTGGGTGGCGAGAATCTTTATGCTTTTTTTGGGCTTCCCGAACAAACAGATTGCCTGATCGAGGAGGTGCGGCCCCAAGTCATACAGCACGCCGCTGGCAGGGATGGGCTGTTCCTTGAAAACCTTCGGTCCCTTTTCGGGGCGGTAACGATCGAACCGGACGTGCAACTCGATGGGTTCCCCTACCGACTGCCGCTCTACAACACGCTTAAGCAATTTGAAATCACTATCCCAACGCCGGTTTTGGAAAACCATCACGTGCTTGCCTACCTTCCTTCCCAAATCGAAAATCTTCTTTGCCTCTTCGCTGCTGGGAGCAAAAGGCTTCTCTACCAAGATGTGCTTACCGGCTTCCAATGCTTGGGTGGCATAGTCTACGTGGGTATTGTTTGGCGTATTGATGATGACGAGTTCGATGGCATCGTCGTTTAACAAATCATTGACCGAATCGTAACTGATAATATTCGGATACCGTTGCTGCGCTCTTTTCTCGTGCCGTTCCACAACCGCACGCAACTCAAACCGCGTCTTCTCGTTGATGAAAGGCGCATGGAATACACGTCCTGACATCCCATATGACAATACACCTGTGACTATGCTTTTCTTCGGCATCGCTTCGTTATTTAAATCAATGATGGGCACCGTGGTCTTCATGGCCACCGGCCGCAGCGAAAAGTTCCTTAACCGCCGGCATCTTTTCCTCGGCATAATGTTGAAGGTCTTCAACGGTATTGCGGCTTAAACGTTTGAATTGCTCCAGGATGGCACCCTGTTCGTGTTGTACGTGTGCAATATAGCCTGCATTGTCAAACGCGCCCAATGTATCGGCTTCGAAATGATGCGGCACCGCGAACCCCTGGTCACCGTGATCAACCAGCAAGACCGAAAACCCTGCGGCAAAATCTGCTAATTCCGCAGCCATCGGTTCATATATTTCAACGACTTTACCGGCCAGGTCCTGAGCCTCGGCAGATGCTGCCGTTGTTCTTACATGTTTTGCCAACTGTGTTTCAAACAGGGCTTTTTCATGTACCTGTTTAAAAAAGGTATACCCTTCGCTGTCTACGTGGCTTTCATTGTTATACAGCGTACCCCTACGTACCGGTTCGCCCGGATGCGTGGTGCACGAACCAAAAACCAATAACGACGCGGCAACTAAAAAGCTATTTCTAATGTTCATCCGTATAAATTGTTTTCAATGCAACAAACTTAGCGAAAATTGCGATATACATCAACAAATTTGTGGGCACCGACCGATTACGCCAAGTTCCTGCCCGCATTGACCACGCCGTAGATGGTGCGCGTAATCAGCTTCGAAAATACCTCACTCTCCTTTTCGTCGAGTCCACCGGCCTGTAGTTTACGTATGGCATAGTGCTGGATAATCAGCAAAGGCAATACGATTTTTTCCCGCATGGCGATGGACTCGCGCTCAACCGGATAATTCTGCATCAGTACTTTGCTGCCACTGAGTTTCAGCACGTATTTCGTGGTACGCTCGAACTCGTCGCGCATCTTTTTCCAGAAATCACCGAAAACCTCATCGTGTTGGATGTACGAAGTCAGCTCAAAGTTTGACTTGGACATCGACATCATGCAGTTGTCAATAATGGTTTGGAACATCCGCGAGGTCTCGTAAAGCTCTTTCACCTGGTCCCACTTGCCTGCCTTTTCAGCTTCCTCCAACGCCGTGCCCACTCCATAAAAGCCGGGTATGTTTTGCTTCAGTTGGCTCCAGGAAGTAACGAAACTGATAGCCCTCAGGTCTTCCAAACGCAGTTCTCTATCCGAATTGCGCTTTACCGGCCGGCTACTGATATTGATTTGGGATAAGAATTTGAGGGGGCTCAACCGCTCAAGGTACTTGAGGAACAACGGATCGTGGCGCAGCGCCAGGAACTGATCGTGACTCACCTGGGCCATATACCCAAATAGTTTCTTATTCTCCTCAGAGAGTGTGTCGCCACTGCGTTGCTCGATATGCGAGGTAATGCCCGCATGCAGCAATTGCTCAATGTTATATTGCGCAGTATCCAACGACCCGTACTGGCTGCTGATGGTCTGGCCCTGTATGGTGAGCTGGATATGGTCGTTTGCAATTTCTTTGCCCATGGATGCATAGAAACGCTGGGTTTTCCCGCCGCCGCGGGCCGGGGGGCCGCCCCGCCCGTCAAAAAACACCAGGTCCACATCGTACTCACGTGCCATGGCGGTTAGCTCTATTTTAGCTTTGTAAATCGACCAATTGGCCATGAGGTACCCACCGTCTTTCGTACTGTCTGAGAAACCCAACATGATGGTTTGCTTATTGCCGCGCCGTTTCAGATGTGCCGCATACGGCGCGTGCGTATATAAAACCTCCATGACCGATGCCGCCCGATGCAGGTCATCGACCGTTTCGAACAGCGGTACGAAATCGATGTGCAGCGCTTCTCGCTGCCACCCACTCCATAAAAAGAGCTCCATCAGTTCCAATATATCGGATGCTTGCTGGCAATTGCTGATGATAAACCGCTGGGCGGCACGCTCACCGCCCGACCGCTGGATATCACCTATGTGACGGATTACTTCCAATGTATCGGCCACCAGTGGTGGTGCATCATCGCCCACGGGCAGATCATACTCCTCGAATTTCATCGTTGCCTGTTTACCGCGCTCATCGAGCTGCTCGAAATCACTCGCTTCGCCTAGCTTGCCGGCGTATTTTTCACGAAGGTAGGCATGGGTTTTCCGAAGGATGCTGCTATCCTGCCGCAGGTCGAGGGTGGCAAAGAAGCACCCAAATATCCGCACCTTTCGCAACAGGTCGTCCACCAACTCCACAAACAGACCATCGTGGTAGTCTGCCAACACCCGTTTAATCTCTTTCAGGTTATGGATGATTACCGACTTTACATTTTCCGGATTTTCGGGTGGGTTAAAGCTGTTTTCGTAAATCAGATCCTGCAACACATCCATGTACTTTTCCACTCCTTTGAAAGTGATACGCCGCTTGAGCGTACCGAAATCACGATAGTAGCACCTGAACAACACCGTGCGGAGTAACAAGGCAACACGTTTGGTGCTCTCTACGGTTACATTGGGATTGCCATCGCGGTCACCGCCAGGCCAGAATCCCAATTCAACCAAACTCTTATTCTCATCGACCGGAAGGTCGAACTCGTCGTCAATCTTAGATTGGATAGCCGAGGCGACACGATAGAACACATTCTCCAGGAACCAGGCGAGGCTAACGGCCTCATCCACCGGTGTGGGCTTATCTTTCTTCATGAACGGCGTCTTCCCCAGCTGTTGGAGTAAAAGGTGTATATTATGGATGTCGTTCTTTTTCAGGGCCTCAATCAAGTCGGTCATAATCGCCAAAACCGGTCCCGGATAGAATTGCGTAGGGTGTGCAGTCAACACCAACCGCAAAGAAAAATCACTCAATTTATCGACCAGTTTACTCCGGAGTTCCTTGTTGGTTTCGGTTTCGGCAAATACCGAGTCCAATAGCCCTGCTTCGTCCGAGCGCCCTGTTTTCTTAAACGCGGCATCTTCCACTGCATCAAAAAGCACCACTTGCCGTTCGATATACTGGATGATCCGGAACAACAGGTCGATCCGGTCCGACTCACCGACGTATTGTTCATATTGCCCGAAAAAGCTCTCAATGATTGCTTCGGGATTTAATTTTTCGGCAACGCCGCGTTCACAATGAGTGGTAAAGAACGGCAGCAACGTACCCGTGTGTTTTACCTGATAAAACGGCAATGTCATAAACAGGCTATTGAACAATTCAAAACGGGTGAGCACTTCGCTTTCGAAGACTGCTTGCTTTTTACTTAAATTCATTCGAAATTATTTATTGATGATACCGTTGTTTGCTTTTCCATCATGCAGGATTCAAGTCTGCCCGACCACCCAACATATCAAAAATCCACAAAACCACCAAATATATGAATATTTATCAAACAATTGGCCGTATTTGTTGCAAAAACACCAAAAAAAATAAAGAAAAATTAAAAATAAGAAAATTAAATGATTCCGTTTTCGGCGGCAAAGCGGTACAACGAAATCTTTGAATCATCCAGTCCGAGCTTCTTTACGATGTTGCGTCGGTGCGTCTGGACAGTAAACGTTGAGAGGAAAAGCCTATCGGCGATTTCTTTGGAATGGAAATCATCGCAGACCAACCGGATAATTTCCACCTCGCGTTTGGTGAGCTTGTATTTTTTCAAGAACTCATCGAAATAGGAAAAATCAGTAGGGGCCGATTGTGGTTGCTGGGAAAAATCGGGGAATACCTTCTCGCCCGCCAAAACCCTATCGATTGTACTGGTCAATTGGTACAGGTCTTCCGATTTAACGAGGTAGCCGCTTGCTCCGGCTTCCCTGCATTGCTCGGCAAGTTGCGAAGACAGGTAGGTTGTTACCACAACAACGTTGAGCGGCAACTTTAACTTGCTTAGTTCATCCAACGCCTGCAAACCATCTACCCCTGGCATATTGAGGTCGAGCAGCAGCACATCGGCGGAGGCCAGCATAGGCGACTGCAACAATGCCCTACCCTCTTGGAAAGTCGCAACTACGTGAAAACGGCCGCTCTCTCCAAGCACGTCCTTGATTCCTTGTACAACAACGGGGTGATCGTCAGCTATGATAACGCGTGTTTCCATGATTGGTAGACCAGTTATTAATCCAGGCTATTGACTATTGTGCTACAATACTACCATTTTTTTTGTAATACAGCAATTCAAAAAGCAATGGGATGGCCCGGACCAAAACACGGCCAAGCGTAAGGTCAATCGTTATTCTTGGGCAACTCGGTTCGTAGGGCAGCGCGGCATGGCGCAGGTCAAACCGCTTCGGAAATCGGCAGGGTCCCGATTTGTTGCCAAGTGGTGCCTACGTCTTTATGATGGGAATGGGCATCAGCCACTTTCCCGTTGGGGGCATCACTGAGGTCAGCGGTCAGCTGTGCCGCTGCTTTCCCCAACTGCGAGAACATCGCCGCCAGTTGATCCATTTCGTGATTCATTTGCTTGTTTGCCATGGTTAAAATTGGTTAAACGTAAACTCACCGCCAATTACGATAGCCCATCGGGCTACCATAGGTTGACCCAACAAACCTACCGATGCGGTGGCGACATTCAAATACCTACTATTGGGTATTTTGTAGCTACCTATCACTGTACTTATCACAATCCTTAAACCTGAGTTCGCTTATTATTTGTTGCTCAGAACGCTTTGAAAGGGTCATATTCAACTGAGAACGACGACGGAATAGCGGGCTATTTCGAGGAGCTTTCAGGAAGAAGATGGCGATTTCAAAGTGATAAAACTGACAAAGCTAACCCAATAAACACGCTATGCGGCGTTGCCTTCGCTTGACTTATCCCGATATGCCTGCACAAAGGCGCCTTGCCTATCGCTATTTATTGGATTTCTGAGCCGACAAAGAATAATCGAACCCAGGTTTTTATGTATCTTTGCGCCTACCATCCGTCTATGCATGAGTAAGGCGAAAGATATCCAGAATTTTTTTTATAGCCAGTACTTCTCCGACGGCCTTCGCCTTACCTTTGGCACCATTGTTCCGGCGTTGGTATTCTCTGCGTTTGGCAGCCTCCAAACCGGTATCATCGTGTCGTTGGGCGCAATGGCTGTTGGCTTATCCGATACTCCGGGGCCGCTGCACCACCGGCGGAACGGCATGTTTTTCTGTACACTGTCGGTCTTGGTGGCGGCGCTCCTTACGAACCTTACCAGCGGCATCCCGCTCTTACTGGTGGTTACCCTGATGGCGTTATCTTTTCTGTTTTCCATGTTTGCCGTTTATGGTGCACGCGCTTCATCGGTGGGCACGATGGGTATCCTTATCATGGTGCTTAGCATCAGCGCCATGGACGACCCTTCGTTAAACGTGGGCAACTACCTCCTCTACATCTTGGCGGGCTGTGTATGGTATACGCTGCTGAGCCTTTCACTGCACCAGGTAAGGCCATACCGCCAAGCGCAGCAGGAGCTTGCCGAATCAATTTTAAATGTAGCCGACTATATCCGTATCAAGGCCAACTTCTATGCATCCGAACTGGATACGGAAAAGAATTACCGCGCGTTGATCGACCAGCAAATCACGGTTAGCACCCACCAGGATAATGTCCGCGACCAGCTATTCAGGGGAAAGAAAAAAATCAGGGACACCACTGAAATAGGCCGGCTGCTGATCTTGATTTTCACGGACATCATCGACCTGTTCGAACAGAGCATGGCTACGCACTATGATTACGATGCTATCCGCGAACAGTTTGGGCCAACCGGTGTATTGCAGCAGTTCCATGTAACGATCCGGCGGATTGGAAATGAACTCGAACATTTATCGTATCAAATCAATGCCAATAAAAAACCCAGGGCACTGTACAACTTCAAAACAGATTTGGAACGGATACGCGCTGCTATTGACCGCGTTGAAAAAAAAGACCAGCTCAACACCTTGCCACTGCGTAAAGTGCTGATCAATATCCGTAACCTCGTACAGCGTATGGATTCGCTATACAGTTACTTTGATCTCAAAGCGAAAAATTCATTGCGGAAGGAAGAAACCGACCTCAGCAAATTCATTGAACACAAAGACATAGACATTAAAAAGTTACGGGAAAACCTGACGATAAAATCGACCCTATTCAGGCATTCCCTCCGCATGGCGATTGTGATGGGTATCGGATACCTCGTGTCCCTTACCTTTGATGTGGGTACCCATGGTTATTGGATACTGCTAACCATCATGGTTATTCTAAAACCCGGATTCAGCTTGACTAAAGAGCGCAATTTCCAACGGCTTGTCGGTACAGTTATCGGAGGCGTGGCAGGTGCCGTCATCTTGCTGGTGGTAAAGGATGAAACATCCCTTTTTATGCTGCTGCTGCTCTTTATGGTGGCTACGTTTAGCTTAATACGGATCAGCTACGTAGTTAGCGTGATGTTTATGACACCCTACGTCCTCATCCTTTTTAGTTTCTTGGGGATGAACACGCTTTCCATACTTCAGGAACGCATCATTGATACGCTGATCGGATCGGGCCTGGCATTTCTTTCCAGTTATGTGATACTACCCAGCTGGGAAAGCGTGCAGGTATACGGCACCATGCGCAAATTACTCATCGCCAATTACCAATACATCGCCCAGGCCCTTAAAATAATCGCGGGCCAACCACCGAATGTAACCGAGTACAAACTGGCCCGCAAGGAAGTATACGTTACCACCGCCAATATGGCGTCGGCTTTCCAACGGATGATGACCGAGCCGAAGAGCAAGCAAAAGGATATGAGGGACGTCAACAGGTTCGTGGTGTTCAACCATATTCTCTCTTCTTATTCGGTAACGTTGCTCAATCATGTGCAGGAAGCGTCCGAAACGTCCTTAACGGGAGACCAGGTAAAGACCGTGCGGAAAACCCTCTCGTTGCTCGCCCAGAGTATCCGCCTCTTCGATGCCGATGCAGAAGACGACGACGAAGTATTTGAAGAAATTGAGATCAGCAGTCCGTCGGATATTGACGACAACAACATCGACTCGGAAGAATTAAGGCTGATCACCGACCAACTCCAATTCTTGAAACGAATCGCGGCCGACTTGAACAACGTTTGCAACGACTTGAAGAAACAACCGACACCACGCAAAGGAGTTGGCCAATAGCCCCTACCCCCCTCGGTTGTTTTTCGTCTGTCTGTAACTTATCTTTGTACCACATGGAAATATCTTCAGCGTCTATCGACGTGCTCATCATTGGTGGCGGCCCCATCGGGTTGGCCTGCGGCATAGCCGCCAAAGCAGCCGGATTGACTTACCTCATCGTTGAGCGGGGGTGCTTGGTCAATTCGCTATACCGCTATCCGCAAAACATGACCTTCTTCTCTACTTCCGAACGGTTGGAAATAGGGAATATCCCCTTCGTATCGACCAGCCCAAAACCAAAGCGTGCCGAGGCACTCGAATACTACCGGCGTATCCAGCAGCAGTTTGAGCTGAACATCCACTTGTTTGAAGAAGTAACCCTGGTCAAGAAGGGTGCTTGCGACTTCACCGTCAGCACCTTGAAGGCAACCTACGCGGCCCGGCATGTAATTGTTGCCACCGGTTTTTACGATATACCCTGCCTACTGGATATTGCGGGGGAGGAACTCCCCAAGGTAAGCCATTACTACAACGACCCACATTACTATGCAGGCCAAAAAGTGGTGGTAGTAGGTGCCAGCAATTCGTCGATAGACGCTGCATTGGAGACCTACCGCAAGGGGGCCGACGTGACCTTGGTGGTCCGTGGCGAACAGATCGGCCCGCGGGTGAAATATTGGGTCCGTCCCGATATCGAAAACCGGATCGCCAATGGAGAGGTCCGCGCGCTGTTCAATAGCCGGCTTACCGAGATACGGCCCAAGGAAGTCGATATTCTTACGCCGGAGGGGCCCATCACCATCGATAACGATTTCGTTTTGGCGCTCACGGGCTACCAGCCCGACTTTGCTTTCCTGGAAAAAATAGGGATCAGCTTGGCCCCCGACCCATCACGGGTCCCCTTCCATCACCCCGAAACCATGGAAACCAACATACCGGGCCTTTTCTTGGCCGGGGTGGTGTGCGGCGGCATGAACACCCACCTTTGGTTCATAGAAAATTCGCGTATCCACGCACAGCAGATTGTAAATCGCATCCTGCAGGGCAACGGTCAGCGGCTGGAAGTCGATAACTAAGCGCTCGCTTTCTCCAACCCCCTCAAAAATACCGCAGCCATCTTCTTTTGGAGGACCAGTATCCGGTCGAACTCGTCTTTAGTGGGGAATAGCATGCCCTGTATGTCTTTCAGTATACTGAACCGCATGCCCACCAATGCAAAAAGCAGTATTTCGGCGGCTTCGTCTACGTCATCCACCTCCAATTGGCCGGTATCGATCCCTTTTTGGAGAATCTTGGCAAGGAGACCGCGCTCCTTGTCTTTGGAATCTTCCAGCACACACGCCATCGCATCCGGCACCTGCTGCACGGCCGAAATGGAGTATTCCAGCAGGTTATAGTACCGCGTCACAAATTCGATGCGCTTATCCAGCACAAACATCATCGCTTCGCGGCAATCGGCAATCGTAGGCACCACCGCATCCATTTCTTCGAATGACTGGTTGATGACGTGCTCCAGCACGGCAGCATACAGTGCATTTTTATCGGGGAAATAATAATACAGCAATGCTTTGGAGAAAGACAGGTCCTGGGCTATCTCGGCCATGGTGGTCTTAGCCAACCCAAAGTGTGCAAATCGTCGCTTGGCGGCCTCTAATATCTGCGTACGCTTTTTGTCTGCATTAATCATGATGCAATCAACTTAGTTGTGCTGTCAGGTCAATCTGTTATCTTTGAGCGCTCGGCTGGGCACAGTTGGCCCAACGAAACGCTATGTTAAAGGTAGTCATTATTTTGAATAGTTGAGCATATCAGTCAAATTTTATGGAACGATCGGTCAAAGAACACTTCCCGCTTAAGCAATACAACACATTCGGTGTGGAAGCATTCGCAAAACAATACATTGAAATCCGTTCGGAAGAATCGCTTGCACGGCTATTCGCTGAACATCCGGCGCTCACACAGCAACCGCTATTGATCTTGGGGGGTGGCAGCAATATCCTATTCACCAAAGATTATGATGGATTGGTAATCCATATGAATATACCCGGCATCCGCCATACCGTTTCCGGGAACACGGTTATGGTCTCGGCAGGGGCCGGCGTAATCTGGAACGAATTGGTGTGGTATTGCGTGGATCGCCAGTTTGCGGGCATCGAAAACCTAGCCCTTATCCCCGGCACGGTAGGAGCCGCGCCCATACAAAACATAGGTGCTTACGGTGTGGAGCTGCAAGACGTTTTTGCAAGTTGCCGCGTTTTCGATACACATCGTGGGGAGTTTTCTACATTTGATAAAGAAGCCTGTCGGTTTTCCTACCGCGAGAGCTATTTCAAACGTGAAGCAAAGGGCCGATTTATCATCACCGAAGTAACCTTGCAACTATCGCTCAAACCAACATTCAACACATCCTATGGCGCTATCCATGCCGAATTGGAAAAGCGGTGCATCACCGAACCGACCATCGCAGATATCGCCTCCGTGGTTTCTTCAATCCGTACAGACAAGCTCCCGGATCCATCCACCATTGGCAATTCGGGCAGCTTCTTTAAGAACCCGATTGTGCCCGTACAGTATTTGAAGCAGCTACAGTCTACTTTTCCAGACAGGAATTTCGTGTTTTACCCGGCGGGCACCGATCGGGTTAAAATTGCAGCCGGATGGCTGATCGAACAATGCGGCTGGAAAGGAAAGCGCATGGGCGATGCGGGCACTTGGAAAAACCAGGCGCTGGTGCTGGTAAACCACGGAAACGCTTCAGGGACATCTATTTACGATCTATCCGAGCAGATCATTGCCGATGTGGAGGCACAGTTCGGCATCACCTTGGAACGGGAAGTAAATATTTTATGAAATAATTGAAATTTTATTGTAAATTGGCCTTATGGTACGTGGCTTACCATCCGATTAGCACGATACTTGCAGTAACTAACGCGACACTAAGTAGACCGAAGTAAAACGTCAGGTTTTCCCAATAGGCATTGCGACCGCTTATTTGGTATCATAAAATTGTTTAACATGGAGATTCGGGCCCCAAGCCTGGACCCCCTTAAACCGTAAAAAGATGACGAGATTTGAGTTTAACACATTAGTGGTGCAACACACGGAGTCATTGAGAGGCTATGCACTGCATTTTACTCGCGATGACGAGGACGCCAATGATTTAGTGCAAGACACCATGCTGAAGGCGGTGACCTACCATGGCAAGTTCAAAGAAGGCACCAACCTCAAAGGATGGTTATATACCATCATGAAAAATACCTTCATCAATAATTACCGGCGTTTCGTAAAAACCAGCGGGTTGGTTTCCCAATCCGATGAAATCTCCAATGCGCACTTGGTCCACAGTGCGGCCACCAACGCCGGTGAGAATAAATTCGTGATGGAAGACATCAAGGAGGCAATGGCAGGCCTATCCGAAGAATACTATGTGCCTTTTAGTATGTATTTCGAAGGGTATAAATACCATGAGATTTCCGAACACCTCCATATCCCAATCGGTACGGTAAAAACGCGTATCCATGTGGCACGACGCACGATGAAGAAAGCATTGCACGCCTATAAGTATGAGCGAATCTAATCGGCGGGGCGAGCTGCCTGTTTATTCAACATCACAATTGGCACTACGAAACGGCCAAGATAAATCGGAAATATGGATTGCCTACCGCGGATATATCTATGACGTATCTACAAGCCGCCTTTGGTACCGCGGCATGCACTATGAACATTGGGCAGGGCAAGACCTTACCGATGAATTGGCGGATGCTCCGCACGCGGACGACGTGTTTTCGCGGTTTGAAGTTGTTGGCGTGCTGAGGTAAAAGTTACGCCCTTAGATATCAAATTTACTGAGTTCCGTAAACCGCTCGATACGTTCGTTAATGAGGCTGCTGTCTAATTCACGGAGTCGTTCCGCACCAAATTTCTCCACACAGAATGAAGCCAGCACTGAGCCAAAAATAACCGCGTTTTTCATATTATTGAAATTCACCGTACCCACTCTGGCCAAATAACCCACAAAGCCCCCCGCAAATGCATCGCCAGCGCCTGTTGGGTCGTAAACCTCGGCGAGCGGTAGGGCCGGTGCAGCAAAGATCCGGTCTTCACCAAACAGGAGGGCACCATGCTCCCCCTTTTTTATAATCAGGTACCTAGGCCCAAGTTGCAGGATTTTCTCCGCAGCTTTAACCAACGAATACTCCCCAGAGAGTTGACGCGCTTCCGCATCGTTGATGGTTAGCACATCCACACGCTTCAGCACACGAAGCAAATCATCCAATGCGATATCCATCCAAAAGTTCATGGTATCCAGTACTACGAGTTTAGGCTTGCGCTGCAACCGGTCTAGCGTTGTTAGCTGTACTTGTGGGGTCAAATTGCCCAGCAGCAAGTATTCGCAATCCTGGTAACTGTCTGGAACGATTGGATCGAAATCGGCCAACACATTGAGCTCAGTGATCAACGTGTCGCGGCTGTTCATATCGTTGTGATACTTGCCCGACCAAAAAAAGGATTTTTCACCTTTTTTAACCTGTACGCCGTCCAGGTTGATTCCCTTTGACCGCATGGTATTCAGGTTATCGTCACCGAAATCCTCACCCACCACGCTGACCAGCTTCACCCGGTCATAAAGATAAGAGGCCGCAATTCCGGCAAACATCGCCGCCCCACCAACAATCTTATCCGTTTTTCCGAAAGGTGTTTCTATCGCGTCGTAAGCAATGGTTCCGATAATGACTAAGCTCATGGTAATATTCAATTTGGGCGCAAAGGTATAGGTTTACATCGGCAAATAAAACAGCTTGTGCGATAATTGTAAGACGTTGGCAAATGAGGGATTTAATAAAAAGTTAACACCAAAGTACTACCTTTATTGCAACGCAAGTGAGCGGTAAAGCAAACGCTTAAAGGTAATGAAGGCAGCCAAGTACACCAGATACGGTCCTCCGGAAGTAGTTTCGGTAGTGGAAACCGACAAGCTCCAACCGGGTCCCAACGAAGTGCTCATAAAAATTCACGCCACCACGGTAAACCGAACAGATTGCGGCTTCCGGAGTGCGGAGTACTTCGTAAGCCGGTTCTGGAGCGGACTTTTCAGGCCGCACACGACGGTACTAGGAAACGAATTTGCCGGTGAAATCGCTGCCGTGGGCGAAGAAGTTACCCTGTTCCATATCGGCGACCGGGTATTCGGTTACGACGACAGCCGTTTCGGTGGCCATGCGGAATACAAAGTTGTCGCGGAGAACAGCACGTTGTCCTTGATACCCGATTGCGTTGCTTACCATGAAGCGGCACCGATTACCGAAGGCGCGCACTACGCGTTGGCTAACATCCGTGCGGCAAAAGTAAAGGCTGGACAGCAAGTATTGGTCAATGGTGCCACCGGCGCAATCGGATCTGCGGCCGTACAACTGCTCCGCTATTTCGGCGCGTATGTAACGGCTGTCTGCGCTACGCCGCATGTAGACCTCGTAAAACACCTGGGCGCCGATGTGGTCGTCGATTACTTGGCCACTGATTTCACCCGGACCAACCAAAAGTTTGATTTCATCTTCGACGCCGTCGGGAAAAGTTCATTCCGCCAATGCAAGCCGCTGCTCGAAAAGAACGGGATATATGTTTCTACCGAGCTAGGCAAAAATGGCGAGAACGTCCCCCTGGCAATACTTACCCCCATCTTCGGTGGGCGCAAGGTCATCTTCCCCATCCCCGGATTTAATACAGAAGACATCCAGCTGTTGGGTAAGCTGGTTACCGAAGGGCATTTTAAGCCGGTGATTGATCGGCGTTATTCGCTGAATCAAATCGTGGATGCGTATCGGTATGTGGAAACGGGGCAAAAAATTGGAAACGTGGTCATCGACGTGGTGACCTAACAAGACCAATCATCCCTCTAGATTTTCAGATTACGGCAATAAAAAAGCCTCACATTCCTGTAAGGCTCTTTTATCTTGCTCCTGAAGCTGGGCTCGAACCAGCGACCCTCTGATTAACAGTCAGATGCTCTAACCAGCTGAGCTATTCAGGAGTATGGTAGCTGGTATACCCCGTTTTCGGGACTGCAATATTCGGAACTTTCCACCGAATAAACAAAAAATATTTCAAAAATAACGCAATTCCCTAGCTTTCAATCACTACCCTTCTTCCCGCTTAAATCGTGCCGGGATGGTCAACCACATAGCCATACGGATACACCAGCACGTCCCAGCTTTGCCCGCCGTTGGTGGTGATGAATACGCGGTCTTGGCCATAAACCACACCGGCTCGCTCCCCATGGAAATCCAACACCGTACCCGCTACTTCCACCCCGTGCACCCGGGCATCCAGTGTGGTCCATGTGTGTCCACCATCTGTACTTTTGGCTACCCCATTTTCTAGCAACGCGTAAACGGTACCGGACGACGCGGCCTCGCAGGCCACTATCGGGCCGCCGACCGTTGCCGCTTCAAATGAGATACCGCCATCCACCGAGCGGAAAACGCCGCCTTCCCGGCCGTAAACCAAAAGGCGATCCACCGCGAGGGCCGCAACAGCCGGTTGGCCGGCGATTGCCAGTGTTGCCGCCTCCGCCCAAAACCGGCCACCGTTTTCCGTCCGCAACACATGGACACGACCTGCACCATCACCCAGCGCGCCATATAGCACCCAGCCGTGTGCCGAATCCGCAAATCCGAAAGCCAAGGCCGTAGCGCCCACTTTTTCTAGCATCAATACGCTCCGTTGCTGCTCCAAGTGGACCTGATATAGCAACATCCGCCGATCCCCGCCGGTGCCGTGCTGGCAGAGGAGCCAAACGGAGCCATCTGCCGAGATCGATAACTGCATGGCCGATACCACCCCACCCCCGGTAAGAAAGCGTCCATCTAAGAGGGGAGCACTGTACGCCTCCCAGGTTTTCCCATTGTCCGTTGAATACCGCAATGAGAATGACGCACCTCCGTTTCGCGCATTCACGACGATACCATCGCCGAAAGCAACCACACCATCGGTTGCTTGCCATGCGTGGGGCTCAAAGTCGAGCGACCGGAATTTATCGGGGGTCGTAAATATTCCCGCCTCCGTAATCCCGCTGATCTGCTGGCGCCCATCGAAATCGATGTGGATAATACGGTTATCCCCGATCAGCACGCCCACTTCCGGATTGACAATCGGTTCCATGGGATACAGGTCTAACAGTGTATCTTTACCGTTGCAGCACCACAACGACACGATTGCGACCAGCATCCATATTTTCCTGCATGCATCCATCATAAACTCAGCATGGCTCCCACCGTGATGTTAAACGAATTGAAATTAAAACGATGGTTCCGCGGCGTGAGGTAGCCTGCGGCCAGATCATCATCGATCACATTTTTCCGCACCTTCAACCGGGGGCTGAAAAGCTCGTATCCGAACTTCACATACCACTCGCGCACCTGCACCCGCAATCCTGCCTCCTGCGAAAATCCGGTTCCTTTCAGGTAACTATCCGAATAGGTCACATTTGCATCGTCACCATCGCCCTCCTTCTCTGCATCGTAGTTAGCCACCCAATTGAAATCAGCGGCTAGGTAGGGGAAGAAAGTGGCTTGCCCCAGGTAAAACACATCATAGCTTACCTGCCCGCCTAATTTCACCACCAACAACTGCTCGGTTACCCAATCATCTAGCTTATTAGAAAAAAACCTCACCCCTGCGTGGGGCCGCAGCCGGAGCCGCCATTCATCCGCAAATGCAAATACCGGACCTGCCTTCAGGTTTGCACCCACCGGGAAAACGGCATGCATGGCGCCGGCCGCAAAGCGGTCTATGCCGACCTCCGCATCCAGAAAAACCGAGGGTTTCTCCTGCGCTGAGAGGGCCGATACGGACAGTATCAGTGCCGTCCAACCTGTCAACATGTTGGTCCATTTCATAACAAGACACCTGCCAGGACGATGGTGGCCACTGTGAAGTAAATGATAAGCCCAGTCACATCCACGAGCGTGGATACGAACGGCGCCGAAGACGAGGCCGGATCAGCGCCAAGCCTACGCAGCAGGAACGGCAACATGGATCCTACCAGCGAGCCCCACAGCACCACCCCGACAAGTGAAAAGCTTACCACCACCGCAACCAGCAACCAATGGTCGCCATATGCGTGTGCAAACGCCTGCCAAGTACATACCCGCAGAAAACCCAAGCCACCTAATATCAGTCCGAGCAGTAATCCGGATAGAATCTCCCGCCGCATTACACGCCACCAATCAACGAGCGTTACCTCGCCGAGCGCCATCGCTTGGATAATCAATGTGGAGGCCTGCGACCCGCTGTTGCCTCCGCTTGACAGGATCACGGGCATAAACAAGATAAGTACCGCACTTGCCAGCTGGCTTTCGTAGTGCTCAAGTACGGTGGCAGTGAGCAATTGCCCCAGAAAGAGTACGATAAGCCACCCGGCACGTTTCTTTACCAAATGCGGGATAGACACATCGAGGTACGGCTCGTCCAACGCTTCCGTACCACCGATGCGTTGCATGTCTTCGGTATACTCTTCGTTGGCCAGCCAGAGGATATCGTCTATGGTGACGATGCCAAGCATGATGCCTTGCGCATCGACCACCGGGAGCGCTACCCGGTTGTTCATCCGAAACACGTTGATCGCCTCCTCCTGCGGGTCGTTTGCATTAAGCGCAATGAGGCGGCTGTCCATGATGTCCCGCACCCGCGTGTCGGGGTCCGCCAGCAGGATGTTCCGTATCCGGATATCGTCCATCAGCTCGCCATTTTTATCGATGACATAGAGCACGTCGATCGTCTCGGAATCGCGCCCATATTTGCGGATATGCTCGAGCACACGGGTGATGGTCCAGTGCTGTTTTACCGTGATGTAATCGGGCGTCATCAGCCGGCCCACACTGTCTTCCGGATAACCCAATAACGCCAGTGCTTCCTTGCGTTCGGAAGGGGGTAAAAGGATGATCAATCGCTTCACCACATCGCCCTTCAAATCGCTGAAAAAAGATGTCCGATCATCCGGCGGCATTTCGTTGATCAGTTCCGTGATTTTCGGTACCGAGAGCTTCGTGAAAATCCGCTCTTGCGTAGGGAAATCGAGGATGCCGAATACATGGACGGCCCGGTTGATACTTAGCGTTTCGATGAACTTCGCCCCGTACTCCGGTAGCTCATCGATGAGGGCTTCTACATCCGATATATTCAGGTCATCAAGATACTCCTTAAGCTGCTCCTCGCTCCCTTCGGCCAGTAGCATTTCGGTTTGTTCAACCAGCGTATCCAATTCGTCCATGAGCCCTCCTAACTTTAAAAACAGTATCCTACATTGGTGGAAGATTTTGCATGCAAAAGTCGGTTTTTTTAATCAAAAGAACGAAGAAGTAGGTATGAAAAAACAAACCTTAAAACCACCCAAGAAACGCCACCTTTATATCGAATAAAAGACATAATGTCAGCCCCTGAAAACTGCGGTAGCACAGCCTGTTCTTCAACAGCGGACCAGGAGCTTAGTGTTTCGATGGTAGCCCCGACGATGCAATGCGGCAGTTTGCGCGGACCGAGCGGATCGCCGGGCCCCAACCGATGCCGCCCAATGGGAGACGGGCATTTCTCCTCGGCCACCTCCGGGTGCTAGCCCGGCAAGCCACAGACTTCGCCCCGGCATCCTTAAAAATTTTTTCACCGCCAAACTCAAAAAGATAGTGTACTTTAGCCTACGGATTCCAGGGATTAAACGAAGTACATAAAATTTGCAAATAGGCCGTATTTTTGACTTCTTTTTATTCGTTAAATTTTGATAATTTCAATTTATTCAATGGAAGTTGCATATTTATAATCAATATATTAATTTATTTATATAAACTTTATATTCATATAAGAGCATCTTTAACCGAGCGATTTTACCAACAATATTAGTAATCATTTATGGCTAGCCTACCACATATACATTATATATTAAAAATCAATTGTTTAATTGCATTATTATTATGTTTAAATTCATATAATGTGTTTTCCCAGATTTTCAACGGGGACCAGTACCCCCCAAGTGTAAGATGGCGGCAAATCCAAACGGAAAATTTCCAACTCATTTATCCGTCGGCATTCGAAGATGAGGCACAGCAACTGGCCAGCAAACTCGTGGGTTTGCACGAGCGCGTGAGTGTTTCCCTCGGCAAGCGACCGCGCAAAATTTCGATCATCCTCCACAACCAAACCGTAGAATCCAATGGAAATGTACAGCTCGCGCCCCGCCGTTCTGAGTTCTACACCACCCCACCCCAGCAAGGGGATTTCCAAAAATGGCTAGACAATCTCGCTATCCATGAGCTTCGCCACGTGGCGCAGTTTGACAAATTGACAGGCTACTTAAGGGCACCTTTTTTTGAACAACTGGCGCTCGCCATTTATGGGGTCACCCTGCCCGCGTGGTTTTTTGAGGGCGACGCAGTGGTGGCAGAAACCCGGCTTTCCAACGCCGGGCGTGGGCGTCTCCCCTCCTGGGAAATGTCCCTCCGGGCAAACCTCCTTAGCGGTAAAAAATACAGCTACCAGAAAGATTATCTGGGGTCGCTCAAAGACGTTACGCCGGGGTTCTACGAACTCGGTTATTTCATGACGGCTGCATTGCAGGACAGCTATGGTCCGGCCATCCTCGATAGCCTGATGACCCGCATGGCCAAGCTCCCCGTACGCCCTTATAATTTCACCAACTCGCTCCATAAATTCACCGGCTACGGCACGCGTAAATGGCACGGAAAAGTAACTGGGAATCTCTCCGAAAAATGGCACGAACAGGTAGTCGAAAACGACCCGACAGACTACCCCATTCTGCCTTTGGAAAACGATGGAAAACCCACGAGCTGGCTGCTACCGCAAGCGCTTCCAAACGGACGTGTCATCGCTCTGTACAGGGGCGTGCGGGAGGTCCCGAAAATCGTCATCCTCGATACGTCCGGCAGGCATACGGATGTGGTGAAAACCGGCCGTCAAACCGAGGCCCATTTCGC
Organism: Parapedobacter sp. 2B3; assembly: GCF_041925275.1. NCBI lineage: Bacteria > Pseudomonadati > Bacteroidota > Sphingobacteriia > Sphingobacteriales > Sphingobacteriaceae > Parapedobacter > Parapedobacter sp. 2B3. The sequence continues at coordinate 159,702 of NZ_JBHEUZ010000009.1, forward strand.
CTATGCGGCAGGCAAAATCGTGTGGGACGAGGTGCGTCGGCACAGCCGTTATGGTAAGCGCACATACAGCGTCATCAACGTGTATGATCTCCAGAAAAACACCTACCGGCAACTCACGCGGAAGAGCAGATACTTCTCACCCACGCTGCATCCAAACGGCACACAGGTAGCCACCGTAGCCATCGATGAAAGCAATAAGGTGAGTCTGGTATTGCTCGACGTTGGGACCGGGGCGCCTTTAGCAAGTTTCCCTTCCCCCGAAAACATCCTGCTGCAGACGCCCTCGTTTGACCCTACGGGCACCAAAGTGGTGGCTACAGGCATATCCGAAAAGGGTGCTACCCTCGTCGAACTCGATATCCCTACGGGCACCTACCGTTACCTGCTCGACTGGCAGGTCCAGCAGATCGAACGGCCGGTATATGCTGGCAGCCGCATCGTTTTCAAAGCCCATTTCAATGATATCGATAACCTGTATGCGCTGGATCAGCAGGGCATCATCCACCAGCTCACCAACGCCCGCTTCGGGGCATTCAACCCTTCGGCAGACACCACGGGCAACCAATTATGGTTCAATAATTACCAGGTAAATGGGCACGAAATCAGTCGGCTGAAAATGGCTGGTTTGCCGATAAGCCATTTTAAAGCCCCTGTAAGCCAAAAAGACGTTTTCACGACAAAAGACACGTTGGCAAACGAGATATGGCCTTCTACGGCTTACAATGGTATCAAAAATCTGGTGAACTTCCACAGTTTGTCGATAGACAACGGAAATTTCGACAACATCGGTGATATCAAGCCCGGCATCTACTGGCTTTCTGACGACTTGTTGAACACCACACAAATCCGTTTAGGTTACCACTACGACAGCTATATCCGTTCCAGCACGTACTCTGCGTCGGTAGCCTACCAGCGCTTTTTCCCCAAGTTCTCACTGGCGTACAGCAACCGTGGGCAGCTGGTCGCGGCCCGGGTAACCAACGGCCAGGAAGCAGACACCATACGCGTTCGCTGGCGGGAAAACGTGGCGACATTGCAAATGGATATCCCGCTTGCTTTCTATCGGCTTAACCATGTATTCACCACCGGTGTAAATGCGGCGACATCTTACACCAACAGGTATGGGCTGAGTGAACCGCAGCTCCAGGAACAGTTCATCAACGGCATCCGGTTTCCGATGAGTTACCAAGCCTATTTCAACCACAACGTGCGGCAGAGCGCATTGGACCTAGCTCCACGGTGGGGCCAGCATGTTAGCGTCAGCTACCGGCATTTCCCTTTCGATGGTAACCTTAGCGGCGAGCATCTCTCTCTCCGTACAGCATTCTATTTCCCGGGCTTATGGCGCAACCATTCGTTGCTCGCACGCTTCAGCTACCAGCAGCGCAGCGGCACCTACCAACTGATTGATGACATCCCGTTGGTGAGCGGCTACGATCAGCTGAGCCCCATTCCTGTGGACAACACGCTGCTGTTCAGCTACCGGTTTCCGTTCGCCTATCCCGATTGGTCCATCGGCCCGCTGGCCTATATCAAACGCTTTAAAGGCGGGTTGTTTGCCGACTTTCAGAATGTGCGCACCGGCAAGCCCCTCCAGCCCCGTACATTTGGTGCGGAGCTGAGGGCAGACATGAATTTATTGCGATTCTACTTGCCTGATTTCGATTTCGGCGTCAAACTGGTTTATGCCAACGAGACAAGTGCCCAGCGGCGGCTTTTTGCTACCTATAGTATTGGGTACCGTTATTAACTATAAAAAAAGCGGCCGAAGCCGCTTCATTTTCTATTCGTTGATGGCTTTCACGCCGGGCAGTTCCTTGCCCTCCATATATTCCAGCAAGGCACCGCCCCCGGTGCTCACGTAGCTTACATGCTCGGTCATGCCGAATTTGCTTACCGCCGCTGCCGAGTCGCCGCCACCAATCAGCGAGAATGCGCCCCGCTCCGTTGCAGCCACCACGGCATCCGCCACCGCCCGCGTGCCTTTGGCGAATTTATCCATCTCAAATACACCCATCGGGCCGTTCCACAAGATCGTGTTGGAGGCCAGGATCACTTGGGCGAAATGTTCACCCGATTCCTTACCGATATCCAGTCCCATCTTGTCAGCTGGCACCTGGTCGTTGGGACCGTCGTATGCCGGTGAATCCGGCGCAAACCGATCAGCTATCTGGCAGTCGGTGGGCAATACGAGGTTTACGCCTTTCTTTTTCGCCTTCTTCACCAAGTCATTTGCCAAGTCAAGTTTATCCATCTCTACCAGCGACTGGCCGATCTCACCGCCACGGGCTTTCACAAACGTATAGGCCATCCCACCACCGATAATCAAGTTATCAACCTTGTCAAGCAGCGCTTCGATCAATTCGAGCTTATCAGACACCTTAGCGCCCCCCATAATGGCGGTAAACGGACGCTGCGGATTGTTCAGTACGCGCTCGGCATTGCCCACCTCTGCTGCCATGAGATAGCCGAAGTATTTCGCTTTTGGAAAGAACTGTGCAATCACCGCCGTCGACGCGTGCGCACGGTGCGCGGTACCGAAAGCATCGTTTACATACACATCGCCGAGCTTGGACAGCTTTTCTGCAAACCCCACATCGCCTTTTTCCTCTTCTTTATAAAAGCGGAGGTTCTCCAAAAGCAGCACCTCACCGGGCTTCAGTCCGGCAGCTTTGGCATAGGCTTGCTCACCGATACAGTCTTCGGCAAATTGCACATCCACTCCCAGCACGTCCGAAAGATGCGCCACGATGTGTTTCAGGGAGAACTTTTCCGTAGGCCCTTCCTTGGGCCTACCCAGGTGCGACATCAAGATGACAGCGCCGCCATCGTTCAGTATCTTCTTGATGGTGGGTGCCGCCCCTTGTATGCGGTTATCGTCGGTAATGGCGTAATGCTCATCCAGGGGAACATTGAAGTCTACCCGTATCAAGGCCTTTTTTCCGGAAAAATCGAAATTGTCTATCGTCTTCATATTAATGCTAATGATGTAAGGGGAACAAAGCTACTATAAGTATTGGAAAATCAAAATACCTCGTGGCTATACCACTGGGCCGCAGCCCAAGCGTCGCGGTCGAGTCCCGTTTCAATACCCCGCTCATCGAGCAGCTCCAGAAGTGTCTCCGTGGCGATGTTGCCCGTTAGCTTGTCGGCCGCCATCGGGCAGCCACCGAATCCGCGCAACGCCGTATCGAACCGGGTGCATCCGGCGTCGAGTGCGGCAATCAGTTTTTCACGGCCGGCCCCTGGCGTACTGTGCAGGTGCAGGCCCAATTCGATATCGGGAAACGCATCTTGGAGGTAAGGATACAACGACGCGATGGCATCCGGCGTGGAGCTTCCCACGGTATCGGCCAATGCGAAATGCCGGATTCCCATGGCCACCAGCTTTCCCGTATAATCGGCCACGGTTGCTGGGCTCCATGGGTCGCCATAGGGGTTGCCGAAACCCATGGATAGGTAAACCAGCGGTGTGCGACCATTGGCATGGCATATCGTACCGATCTGCTTCACGGTTTCAAGCGCTTGGGCAATGCCGCTGTTGGCATTGCGCTGTTGGAACGTCTCGGAAACCGAAAAGGGAAAACCCACGATGTCTACGTGCATATGCCGCACCGCTTCTTCCGCTCCCCGGGTGTTGGCAACGATGGCGAGGAGCTTGGTTGCACTGGGCACGCTATCCAAGAGGCCCAGCACTTCCGCTGTATCCCGAAGCTGGGGGATGGCCTTTGGCGACACGAAACTACCGAAATCGAGCCGGTCGAACCCCACGTTGAGAAGCCGCTTCATATAAGCAGCCTTGGTGGCCGTGGGGATAAAACGGTGGATACCTTGCATCGCATCGCGGGGACATTCGGTTATCAACACCTTCTTGGTGCCGTTGCCGAGCGTGTGCGGCTGTGATGCCGTAGCCATGCCGTTAATAAATCTCCATGGTAAACGGAAGCCGCGCCTGTATGCCACGCAACTGCAGGGCTGCTTTCGCCTGTTCGTAGTAACGATATTGCTCGCCGAGTGCCTGCTTGTTAAACCACGTGCTTATCCGGTCGGTCGAGCCCCCCAAGAGCGACTCAATGGGACTTTTGATGGCGGGATAGGCAACCAAGCGGTAGGTTTCCAGACCTGCCTTGCCCGCGGCGGCGGCAATTGCATCATCTATGCTGCCCAGGCGGTCTACCAGCCCATGTTCCAATGCTTGTTGTCCGCTCCATACACGCCCTTGGCCGATACTGTCTACCTGTTCCTTGGATAACCCGCGGCCGTCGGCCACGCGTTGCACGAACGTATCGTATATCTGGTTTACCTGCAGTTGGATTATCTGCCGCTCATCGGCCGTGAGCGGCCGATCCACATTGGCCAGAAAGTCGGCGTATTTGCCTGTCTTCACCTCATCAAAGGTAATGCCCAGCTTATCGTTGTACAATTCCTGCATGTTGGGGATAACGCCGAACACGCCGATGGAGCCCGTGATGGTATTGGGTTCGGCAAAGATTGAATCGGCCGCGGCCGCGATATAATATCCGCCGGATGCGGCCACATCTCCCATGGATACGATGATTGGCTTTTCCTGCCGCAACAAATCCACCTCACGCCAGATCACGTCAGAAGCCAACGCGCTACCTCCTGGCGAATTAACGCGGAATACCACCGCCTTCACCTTGTCATCACGGCGTACCTTACGCAGCTCACGCGAGATACGTTCCGAACCGATCATGTCATCGCCGCCTTCACCCGACACGATGTTGCCGACCGCATATACCACCGCTACGCGGTCGCGCACCGACGTACTGGTCGGTTTTGCGGTTGGCTTATATTTCAGGATAGACACCACGTTCAGGTCCTTGTCTTGATCGATACTGAGCGAGTCTTTCAGCTCGGCGAGGATCTCGTCCTTGTACCGTTTACCGTCGGCCAGTCCATAAGTCACCGCATCGTCGGCCGTTCGCACGAGATAGCCATCGGCAATGGCGTGCAATGAGTCGGGCGTCATGCCACGGCTCTCACCTATCTGGGCAATGAAATGATCGTATATGCTTCCCAGGAAAGAACTGACCTGCTCCCTATTGGCATCGCTCATCTTATCCAATATCAGTGGTTCCACCGCGCTTTTGAATGTCCCCACCTTCACCACTTGCGCCTCAATGCCCAATTTATCCAGTGTGCCTTTCAGGAATGCGGTCTGCGAGGCAAGCCCCCTGAAATCTATGGAACCTTCGGGGTTGACGTAAACCCGGTCGGCGGTAGAGGCCAAATAATAGGCACGTTGGGTATACCCCTCGCTATACGCAATGATGAATTTTCCCGCGTCTTTGAAATCGAGCAGCGCATCACGGATTTCCTGCAGGGTGGCGAAGCTGGCCGACACCGAAGAGAGATCAAGGCATATCCCTTGGATGCGTTCATCGTCTTTGGCCCCTTCGATACGTTTAAGTATATCATTCAGCCCGAAGCTTTTAACGGTAACGAACCCCGGCAGATCAAGCTCTTCGAACGGGTCGGGAATAGTACGCTCAGTTATTTCGTGTTTCAGGTCGATGAGCAGCAGCGAGTTGGCTGCCACGGTAGTCTCTTTGTCGGCACTCATGGAACTGACCAGTGCGCCAATGATGATCAAGCCTACCACAAACAGGAGGATGAACGAAATGACTATACCGGTAACCGTGGCCAACACATATTTGAAAAATGATTTCATATACAATTCTATATTAAGGTGTCCAAACTTAGAAAAACTTCATTGCATTGGCAAATGGCATATGTTGCCAAGCATGTATTGGACGATGTGGCGGCCGATTCGTTACACTGCTGTAAATTTGGATATAAACGGCGGTTTAGCTAAGTTTGCCTATCGAAACCGCTCGATATCGCTTTTTATGCTGGTCACAACGAATGCCTACCTGTTATTGGGTACGAACATGGGCGACAGGGTTGCCCTACTAAGCCGCGCGCGCAGCGAAATAAGCCACGAGATAGGGACATTGCGCCGTATCTCGTCGATATACGAAACGGATGCCTGGGGAAACGAAGAGCAACCCAGCTACCTCAACCAAGTGGTACTGGCCGCAACTCCCCTCCAGCCGCTCCAATTGCTTGAGAAAATCAACGGCATTGAAAAACGGTTGGGCCGTATACGCGTCAACAAATGGGAATCGCGGTTGATTGACATCGACATACTGTATTATGCCAATCAGGTCATCGACCAGGCAACCCTGCAGGTACCGCACCCCCACCTGGCCAACCGGCGGTTTGCGTTGGCGCCGCTGCAAGAAATCGCACCCGGGTTCATTCATCCGGTATCGGGGAAGACAACTACCGAGCTACTGAACTATACATCCGATAAACTGGCTGTACGACTTTTTAATCCAGATACTAATGAACAACATGAACTTTGAGCAAGCCGATTTGGCTTATCTGATGGACCTCTCCGGTGGCAACACACACCTCATCAGGGAAATACTGGAGCTTTTTGTAAAACAGACGCCGCCAGACATAGAACTCCTTTCCACTTATATCGAGCAGGAAGATTGGGAAAAAGCCTATAAACAGGCTCACCATATCAAACCCACCCTCGCTTACGTAGGAGCCAACCAAATGCGCCAGGAATTGCAGGAAATAGAAGACGCGGCAAAATACCTTCAGGACCTCGATTCCATAGCCGCCAAATTAGCGGCAATGCTACCACGGTTAGACGTGCTTTACGGGGAACTGAATGCGTATTTGAGAACGATTGATTAACAAGGCGTGGCCAGGTTCATCCGGCTTGCCGGAAGTGGATGAATGAGCACAGAAAATAAAGCGCCAGCACCAACGGGGCAGCGGCAAACCCCAACCATACCACCAAGAGGGCGCTCACCAGTAAAAAAGTGAATTTCCAAGCGTTTTCGTGCCAGGAAAGTGAGGTGAACTTTAGGGAAAAAAGCCTGACATTGCTCACGAGCAACAGGGAAGTGACCACAATACTGCTTACCAAGAAAACAGGATGATACACAATAGCCCCGTACGCACCCGCTACGAAAGGGAGTGAAATCACATAAAACGCATTCATCGGTGTATTGAGACCGACAAAATCGGTCGACTGCCGGTCGTCAATATTGAACTTTGCCAATCGGAGTGCCGAAAAAACAGTGACCACAAACCCCAAATAGGCCAAATAGGCGTTGCCCGGCCATGCCGTGCCCAGCATGCTGTAGAGCACGGCCCCTGGCAGGAAACCAAAACTCACCACGTCAGCCAACGAATCCAGTTCCTTACCGATGGGCGATTTCACGCGCAGCACACGCGCGGCCAATCCATCAAAGAAATCGAAGATTCCCGACGCAAGCACGCAATAAGCAGCGATGTCGAGCTCGCCTGCGAAGGCATAGGTTACACCAACACAACCACTGAATAGGTTCAGGCAGGTTATAAAATTGGGTATATGCGTTTTCATAAAAGATGGCTGTAGCCTGTTGGTGCTACAGCCATTACCAATAACTGACCTTTATCAATGATTAACCGTTCATGCTGATGAGGAACTCTTCATTAGACTTGGTTCCACGCATCTGGGACAACAGGAATTCCATGGCTTCCATCGAATTCATATCGGCCAGGTGGTTGCGCAACACCCATATCCGCTGCAACGTTTCCCGATCGTTCAGCAGGTCGTCCCTACGCGTACTTGACGCAATGAGATCGATTGCCGGGAAAACCCGTTTGTTGGAGAGTTTCCGATCCAGTTGCAACTCCATGTTGCCTGTTCCCTTAAATTCTTCGAAGATAACCTCGTCCATCTTAGATCCTGTGTCGATCAAGGCTGTTGCCAGTATCGTTAGGGAGCCACCGTGTTCGATATTACGTGCGGCGCCGAAGAAACGTTTCGGCTTGTGGAGCGCGTTGGCATCCACACCACCCGACAGAATTTTACCCGAAGCGGGCGCCACTGTATTGTAAGCCCGGGCCAACCGGGTGATTGAATCTAGCAGTATTACCACATCGTGCCCGCATTCGACCATCCGTTTTGCCTTTTCCAACACGATGTTCGCTATCTTCACATGCCTATCGGCCGGCTCGTCGAAGGTAGACGACACCACTTCGGCACGTACGCTACGGGCCATATCCGTCACCTCTTCCGGACGTTCATCAATGAGGAGGATAATCAGGTACACCTCGGGATGGTTTTTTGCAATGGCGTTGGCCACATCCTTGAGCAACATGGTTTTACCTGTTTTGGGTTGCGCCACGATCAATCCGCGTTGGCCCTTACCGATGGGTGTGAACAGGTCCATGATCCGTGTGGAGTAGTTGCCCGGTCCGGTAAAAAGTTTCAACCGTTCGGTTGGGAACAGCGGCGTCAGGAAATCGAACGGCACCCGGTCGCGCACCTCCGCAGGATTCTGGCCGTTGATGGCTTCTACGCGGACTAACGGGAAATATTTCTCACCTTCTTTCGGCGGCCGGATACTACCACGCACCGTGTCGCCTGTCTTGAGCCCAAAAAGTTTGATTTGCGACTGGGAAACGTAGATATCATCGGGCGAAGTAAGGTAGTTGTAGTCTGAGGACCGAAGGAAACCATACCCATCGGGCATAATTTCAAGCACCCCTTCGTTGACAATCACATTGTCAAAGTCGAGGCTGGCCGTGGGGCCTTCCATCTTGCTGCCGTTGGCAGGCTTCGGTACGCCGATTGGTTCCGGCCTACTCTCAACCGGTGCAGCAGGCTCCCGGCTGTCCGCAGAAAAATCGTCGCGGGTATTGCGCACGCTGACCGGCTCACCGGACTTCACGGTACGTGTACGTTTCCGTGGGCGCTCACCGGCGGCACCCGCTGCGTCTTCAGTAGTTGGCTCTGGGGCAGCAGCGTTTTTTGCTTCCTCCTCCCCGGTCTCAACGATTTTGGTCACCAACTCATGTTTCCGAAGCTTTTCGACGTCAGCGATACCAATCAACTTCGCTATTTCACGCAACTCGGACACGAGCTTTGCGTTCAGTTCATTAATATTCATTCAACTAAAAAATATAATAATATATGGATTTGCTGTTATACAAAGAAATTTATCCACCTCGGTCCGCCGTCCATTTTAAACAGTAGTGATTCAGCATCAATCTTCAGAAATCAAAGAGTTTTCGACGAAGTATCTAGGATAAACTTTGAGAATACTGCGCAAAGTAACGTATTCCTTTTGTCTTTTCAAAAAATATTAAAAAATAAAGTTTACGGCCTATCAACAACGAAAAATCGGGGCCAAAACCTTCCGATTTCCGGCCTTTAAAAAAAATCAAAATAACACACTGTGTATCAATTAGGTAAAACGATTTATTACCAATAGCAACAGAAAAGTCCCTGAAAAGTTTGAATAATTGGCGCGAAAACTCCTATGTTAGGCAAAATTTTCGGCTAACCTTATACGAAGCAAATAAAACAAAATGACAACTGCATCCAATAAAAGCTACTCATCAGCCCTGTATTCGCTGACCATGGTGTTTTTCTTCTGGGGATTCCTGGCGGGGGCTAACGGCGTATTCATCCCGTTCTGCAAGTCCCATTTCGACCTTACCCAGTTCGAGTCGCAACTCATTGACTCGGCTTTTTATGGCGCCTATTTCATCGGCTCCTTATTATTATACCTCTATTCGAGTGGCGTGGGGTATGACTTCCTCAATCGGATAGGCTACAAAAAGGGCATTATCTACGGGTTGCTCATCTCCGTGGTGGGTGCATTGTGCATGATTCCCTCGGTGATGAGTTCAGAATACCTATTTATTCTCATGGCATTTTTCGTCATCGCGCTTGGGTTTTCCCTGCAGCAGACCGCGGCTAATCCGTTTGCTGTCGCGCTGGGCGACCCTGCCACCGGTGCACACCGGCTCAGCCTTGCCGGCGGCGTCAACTCGTTCGGCACCACCATTGGCCCCATCATCATCACGCTCATCTTATTCGGCACGGTGGTAGCCACTCCCGACCAGGTTGCCCATGCGCCGATCAGCTCCATCAATATTCTGTATATTATTCTTGCCGGTGTGTTCTTGTTGGTTGCCGGCTTTTTCGCCATCCGTAAAATGCCGCGCGTCACTTCCGATGAAGAGCCCGAGCGCAGCAACAAACTTACCAAGGCACTGGTAGCGATTACGCTGTCTATACTGGCGCTCATTGTTATCGGGTTTGCACTGCCAGAACGGTTCGGGCACGAAGGCACACTCGGCTTGCTCGTGATTGCCTTACTGGCTGTCGTAACCATCCTATTCTTATCCAACGGCTCCGCGCAGAAGAACGGCGACGGGTGGGGCGCCATGAAGTACCCGCAGCTTACGTTGGGTATGCTGGCCATCTTCGTCTACGTGGGGGTAGAGGTAACCATACAGAGTAATCTCGGCGCTTTGCTGAAGACCCCCGAATTCGGGGGCCATGACGAGTCTCAGATTTCGCACTACATTTCGCTGTATTGGGGCAGCCTCATGATCGGCCGCTGGATGGGGGCTGTTACGGTATTCAAGATGAGCAAACGCATGCGGCTCGTGTTGAGCGTATTGGTGCCCTACATTGCCTTTGGCGTTATCCTACTCGTCAACTGGATCAGCGGGCGCGATGTTTCAGACCTATATATATATGCTATCTGCATCGCCGTGATGATCGGAGCGAATTTCTGGGCCCAGGCCAAACCCGCTAAATTGCTGATGGCATTGGGTATCCTGGGTGTCATTGCCATGCTCATCGGTCTGTATACCGAGGGTGATGTCGGCATCTTTGCCTTTATCAGCGGCGGTTTGGTCTGCTCCATCATGTGGCCCAGCATCTTTGCACTGAGCATCACCGGATTGGGGAAATACACCAGCCAGGGATCGGCTCTCCTTATCATGATGATCTTGGGCGGGGCCATCATCCCACCGTTGCAGGGAAGCATCGCCGATGTGGTGCATGACATCCATCGCTCGTATTGGGTTCCTGTGGCTTGCTTTGCCTACCTAGCGTTTTTCGCATGGAAGGTATCAGACATCCTCAAAAAGCAAGGACACGACATCGAAAGCATCCATACCGAAGGCGGGCATTAGCCCGCTACGCCTTCAGTTTGGACTATTTTTGAAATAACAAGGTTCATAATGTTATTATTTTCGGGGAAAACCGTATTTTCGGCGCGAATAATTGAATGAATATCATTGAACTGAAAAAAACCAACAAAACTAACACCCAACAAATGATTATAATTGCAGACGGAGGATCGACCAAAACCAATTGGTGCTTGCTGGACAACGCTGGGAAAAAAGTGTACTTCAATACCGAGGGTTACAACCCTTATTTCGTAGACAGCGAATATATCGTAAACTCGCTCAAAAAGGGATTGCCGAAGGATTTACCATACAACGAAGTCTCCGAAGTGAATTATTACGGTGCGGGTGTACATAACGAGGAAAAAGCGGGCATTGTTGTAGAGGCCCTAGAGAAAGTGTTTACCAATTCCCAGGTGTTCGTAGGGCACGATCTGCTTGCCGCTGCACGGGCATTGCTGGGTGACCAGCCGGGCTTCGCCGCAATCCTTGGTACCGGAACGAATACCTGCATATACGACGGCGAAGATATCGCCCACAACATCGATTCAGCCGCCTATATCCTGGGCGACGAGGGCAGTGGCTGCTACATAGGCAAGAAACTGCTTACCGATTACATTCGCGGCTATATGCCCGAAGATGTAAGGGAAGTGTTTTGGGACACCTATAAGCTAACGCCCGACGAAGTGATGGATGCCGTATATACCAAACCGTTGGCCAACCGGTTCTGTGCTAGTTTCAGCAAATTCGTATACGATGTATCGGTCAACATCAGCTACTCGCGCGGCATCGTACAGACGGCATTCGATGATTTTTTCCGTAACCTCGTTTCCCGTTATCCCGATTACCAAAACTATACGTTCAATTGCATCGGATCCGTGGGGTACAACTTCAGAAATGTGTTGGAAGAAACGGCCAGCCAATACGGCATGAAAGTGGGGCGCATCGTCCGGTCGCCGATAGACGACCTGGTGCAATACCATATCAATAAATCAGCCCAGCAATAAAATAAGCTACGATCGTATGGATGGCGGCTTAAAACAGGCCGCCTAATCCACCAAGCATATCTTTGGCTGCCCCTTGCATTTCGGTTTGGCTCACGTTCTCGGCTTGTTTCATGGCCTTGTTGATGGCCACGACCAGCACTTCTTCCAGTTCTTCCTTACCGACATCGGCAAGAAACACCGGGTCGATGCTTACGTCGGTTACTTCCCTGTTGGCGGTTGCCGTTACCTTGACGGCCCCCCCTTCCGCCTCGCCTGTAACCATGATATGGTCAAGCCGTTTCTTTATTTCTTCAGCCTTCTGCTGGGCTGCCATTAATTTATCGAACATAGCACGTATCCTTGTTTAACACCCGCTAAGGTACGGAATCGGGCGCACATAAAAAGCAACCAGCGTTAACGCCGGCGACCATCCATGATGACAGCTATCACCAACGAAATAATCGACCCGATCACTGCCGTAGAAAAGGCCGATATGTATATGTAGTTTGATAACGCGTACCGCTGCGTAGCCAATAGCGGGGGCATGCTCTTTGTTTCGGTGGCATGGCGCGCCATGTTATCCAAAAACATCGGGTTAACGAACGTACAGAAAACATACCATACCACGGGGCACAGGAGGGTAACCACTGCGGTAATCCCCAAGCCTGTCACGAATGCCTTACGGAACCGCATCCCGTGTCCCTGTGTGCTCCCGCTGGCACGGATGCCCCAATACATAATACCAACCGACGGCACCGCAAAGAAATACGATAGGTATTCATGGTACTGTATATACCTGTTGTGGAGCCCAAGCACCGTCTCGGCCACAGCCCACAGGAAGATGGCCAACGCAAAAAGTATCCCATACCGGATGGCGTTCAGCATATACGGTATATTAGCTACCAAATATATAGTTATTTTATGGTTTATCCATCTTGCCCCGGACCCGTAGATATACCACGCTGTTATGCGGCAACCCTAAGGTCGATGCCGGCGTTACATCTAACAGGTTCTGGAGGTAGACATCTACGATGCCGGTGAGTACCCGCCGCCTCGATTCCACAAATTCAGGCATCACGAAAAACTTGCCCAAGCGAAGTTTGCCATCCGGGCCTACCAGCACGGAAAACGTATGGTAAAAATCCTTGTACGCCCCATGGATGGTGATGTCATATTCCGGATACAGGTATTCATAGGCCGACGACTGGCTCATCAGCTCAAGGCTGTCATACTGCCGCCGCTCGATTTCCAATAATCCACTCTTGCTTGCCAATTTGGGGTAATTCTTGGATGAATACGAACTATCTACATGGGTGAGGTTTCGGTTGGCCCGCCACACCATTTCCTGTACAAACAACGTGTCTTGCCTACGCGGTTCCCGCAACCGCACCAACGACTTACCCAGTCCGTTGAGATACTCCTTGGCGTAGAACCGCATGTATACATTGGACCGCATTTTATTCACGCGCAACCCATCCAGGCTCAGCCGCTGCAACATGAGGCTATCCCTGTTCAGGTCGACCACTTTCCAGCTCTCGCGCGCAAAGTGGAAAAATGAATCGTGGTCGTGTGTAATCTCGAAATTGAATGACGAATCACTTCCCGGCACATAGATTTGGATGGCATCGCCGCGGGTAAACTTAACATGCCACTCGGCTTCCTGCACAAAGCCGATAGAGTCATACGCCAACCCGTTATCGAACGAGCGCCTCACCTCATAGAAATCGACCCCTACAATCGGCTCAAAAGAAGGCCGCCGCGGATCATGGCCGTCGTCTTCGGCCGTCCCTGCACAACCCGACAAATAGCAACAGAAAATAAAAAGAAACACACGACCGAACTGCGCAATGATATGACCCTTGATTTGCATGGGCTGCTAACCTAAGACAATTACGCATAAAATACAATAAATTTTACTGTTACATTTACAAAATCGTCCGGACATTGTCGGGTTCTTTCCGTATGTTAGCAGCGGCCATTTATTTAGCACCTCTATATGCATATAAACATAATTTATCGTGTTTATAAAAATCAATCAACATAATCTATATATATTTGTGTGTACTCACTAAAATAACAACAACATGGAAGACAACAAGGGAAAACTAACCAGACAAACCGGAGCCCCGGTTCCGGACAACCAAAACGCGCAGACGGCCGGCCCGAGGGGTCCGATGCTTATGCAGGACTTTTGGTTCCTTGAAAAGATGGCCAATTTTGACCGCGAGGTTATCCCCGAGCGGCGGATGCATGCGAAAGGTTCGGGTGCTTTCGGTACGTTTACCGTTACGCACGACATCACGCAATACACCAAGGCCAACATTTTCAGCCAGATTGGAAAAAAAACCGAACTATTTGCGCGGTTTTCCACGGTTGCGGGCGAGCGCGGAGCGGCGGATGCCGAGCGCGACATCCGGGGCTTTGCATTGAAATTCTATACGGATGAGGGGATATGGGATTTGGTTGGCAACAACACACCTGTATTTTTCTTCCGCGACCCGATGAAGTTTCCCGACCTGAACCATGCTGTCAAGCGCGATCCGAAAACCAACCTGCGGAGTGCCAACAACAACTGGGATTTCTGGACGCTGCTTCCCGAGTCGCTGCACCAAGTGACCATCGTCATGAGCGACCGCGGCATTCCCCGTGGCTACCGTCATATGCACGGCTTCGGCAGCCATACCTATAGCTTCATCAACAGCAACAATGTACGGCATTGGGTGAAGTTCCACTTCGTTACCCAGCAAGGGATTGACAACCTATCGGACGAAGAAGCAGCCAAAATAGTCGGCACGGACCGTGAGTCGTCGCAGCGGGACCTCTTTGATGCCATCGAGCGGCAAGATTTCCCGAAATGGAAGATGTTTATCCAAATCATGACCGAAGAGGAGGCAAAGACCTATCGCTTCCATCCATTTGACCTGACGAAGGTATGGTCCAAGAAAGACTTCCCGCTCATCCCCGTGGGCGAGTTCGAACTGAACCGCAACCCCGACAACTATTTCCAGGATGTGGAGCAAGCTGCGTTTAACCCTACGAATATCGTTCCTGGCATAGGCTTCTCGCCCGACAAAATGCTACAGGGCCGGCTGTTCTCCTACGGCGATGCACAGCGCTACCGCTTGGGCGTAAACCACTACCAGATACCCGTAAATAAGCCGAAGTGCCCCTACCATGCCTACCATAGGGATGGTGCCATGCGCGTGGATGGCAACTATGGCGATGCCAAGCACTACGAACCCAATAGCTATGGCGAATGGCAGGAACAACCCGCAGCGAAAGAACCACCGTTGGAGCTGGAAGGAACGGCTTATGCGCATAACTTCCGCGACGATGACGAAGACTATTACACCCAGCCGGGCAACTTGTTCCGCATTATCAAGGCAGATGGCAAAGCCGACACCTTATTCCGGAATACGGCAGCCCAGGTAGGTGGCGCGGACAAGTTCATACAAATCCGCCACATCCGCAATTGCTACAAGGCCGACCCCGAATACGGCGAAGGGGTAGCCAGCGCACTGGGATTGACGATGGACGAGGTGAACAGCTTCGACATGACGCCGTATGACCGCTGGGCACCAAGGCCCACCAATGGATAACAACGCAACACCCGGCGTTGTTGCCCAACCTCCCGCGGACCGGGAGGTTTTTTTGTGCCGTTAATCATCGTCCTCCAAATCGCCTTCCGGTAGCTCCAATGCTTTCACCGGTTGTATGGCGCTCCCGGCAATGCCCCTGATCGATCCGTACATATCAATGGTATTGGCAACCACCTTGTCTATCTGCTTCTCGCGTTCTTTCCATATCCGCTGCATGGCACGCTTCTCCCGTTCCAATTCGTTCCGCATGGACGAAAAGCCTTCCACGATGGCCTCCACCTGCATGCGGAATGTGTTGCTGGTAAGGAAATCGTAGAGCATGTGCATCTTATCCCCTTTATTTTCCTGGGAAGCTACCGCCAACCCGATTTGGATGACCGTTTCGCGGAGCACGCCACACAACCCCTTGAACTCCTCGTACGAGCAAATCCACACACCATCCTTGATGCCCATGCGTTCAAACCCCGCCGGCATGGCGTCAGTAACCAGCACGCCCACATCAGCACCCTTTTCGCGCATATCGGCTTTGAATTTCTCGATCCAACTGGGTTGGAAATCTTTGGTACGCTTGCTTTCGTAATAGATTTTACCGCAGTCCACGCGGTTATGCGTATTGACCACCTGTATACAATCGCCACCCCGCGCGCCTTTTTTCACCTCCTCGATGCTGTCCAGTGGAAATTGCATTGCCAACCACTCTTCAATGGCCAGTTCCTGCACCTCGCCCTGCAATTGCATAGACCCTTGCTCTTGCTTGCGCTTCATTTCTTCGGTGAGCTTTTTCTGATCGTCCAATTGCTTTTGGAGTTCGCGCAGCTTCAGTTCATTTTTATCTTCTTCCAACTTTTTGATACGCTCGCGTTCAGTCTGTAGCTGCTCGTTCATTTTCCGTTGCAGGTCGAGCTCCACCGCCTCCTTCAGCTCATCCTTCTCACGTTTCAGGCGTTCGATATCGGCTTTTGCCCGGTTCAGTTCCTTTAGCTGCTCCGATTTGTCATTAAGCTCCTGTTGCAGGGCGTTGAATTGCTCCGCCTGCTCATCGGCCAACTTGGTTTTCAAGCGATCTTCAAGGGCCTTCCTTTCTTCGCGCAGCTTCGTATCCAGCCGCTGTTGAAACAACTCATTCTCCTGTTTCTTTTTTTGCTCAAAAGCTTCCTGCGCTAATGCTAACTTCGCTTGTTCCTGTTCGTAACGTTGGCGTTCAGCCGCCAACTGGCTTTGGTATTTTTGCTTGATTTCCGTTTCCAGTTGGTGTGCCAGGATGTCCTGTACATCAATGGAAGTGCCACAGCTGGGGCATTTTATCTGGTTATTATTTGCCATCGCTTAAACTTTTTATAGTGGCAAGCCGCGCTTCGGCCGCACAGTTGAAATGCCCCACAAGATAAATATAAATCCGGTTTTTCCCGTCTCAGATTCATTCGCCCTATTTTTCACCTGATAGCGTGTCGACATTTTGAACTCGTAGGCGGGAAATCCGCTACACATCTTACTTCAACGATGCAATAGGTAGTTTGTGTTGATTGATAGTATTTTACTGAAATAAGGTACAAACAGGAGCCAAATAACTATGATAGGTTCAACTGATAACGCACAGAACGCCCCGCCCCTTCCTGTACCAGTACCCCCAGTTCGTGCAATTGCTGCAAATCACGCGTCGCGGTGGCTTTGGAAACCTTGGTAATGCCCATGTACTTCTTGGCCGTCATCCCGCCTTCAAAACCCTCTGCTCCCTTGTCCAGCATTTTATTGATCGCCTTCCATTGCCGCTCGTCAAGCTGGGTTTTATACCGATCATAAAACTGCGCTTTCTTCAACATAAACCCTACCATGGCTTTGGCATCCCGCTGCGCCTCCAGGATCACGCTTGAAAAATAAACCATCCATGCGGTAACGTCCAATGCACGCTGGTCTTTAACGTAAACCGGCGTATCGTTTAACCCTAGGTTATTCCGAATGGAAGACATCACATCCTCGCGGTTTAGGTACTCTCCCTCGATTTCAGAGGTTTTCACCGCTTCCGAAAGCATGAGCTGGAGCAGTGTCTCTTGCTTGAGCGTGTCCGGCAATCCTTGGATAAGGCCGTTCACTTCCCCTGTTTCCTGCGCAAATGCAAGAATAGACGGCTGAACTTCCGCGACATCGTAAGTAAAATCTGGCCATCCCTGTAGTTGCCAATTATACACCATGAGCCGATTACAAGTTTTATTCGGCTCATTCTTTCGCTACTTTTGTGAAGAGCGTAAACAAGCATCTTAAGCTTACAAAGCCGCAACCGCACTTTTCCAAAACACCCGGATACTTCCCGTATCCACTTTCTTCCGTGCCTGAAACAGGTCGTAATTCTCTTGAGCCCGCAACCAAAATTCAGGCGTAGCTCCCAAACCAGCAGCCAGCTTTATCGCCATTTCGGGCGTTACCCCTTGTCTGCCATTTATAATGGCAGATAAGGTCTTACGTGTGATGCCCAACCCTTTCGCTACTTCCTCAATGGGAAGCTTCTCGCCCGTTTCGTAGCGTATACCTTCAATCGTTTCCCGGATCAATTCGCCAGGATGCGCCGGATTATACATGGCCATATCTTTATCCTCCTTTTTAGTGGTAATCAATGTAATCTACGTCTACGGCATTTTCACCCTCAAACCGGAATATGATTCTGAAGTTCTTATCCACTTTTACCGCCCAAAATCCTTTCAGGTCACCTTTGAGTTGGTGCAGCCAGATCCCGGCACGTTCATTTCATCCGGTGTTGCCGCGGCATTCAAACGGGTTAGTATCAACCGGATTTTACTGACATGCTGCGCCTGTAGCTTGGATACATCACCTTTCTCATAAAACCGTTTTAATCCCTTATGCTGGATACTTCCAATCATTATGCAAATATAACGTGTAACGTATCAGGTTCCAAATGCTCTTCGGTTTTTTCACATCCCATTACCTCCCTAATCCCCGCTTCTTTCGCTTGAGCCGCTCGTCATCTTTATCGACTGTCATCTCTTTCGAATCAGACCAACAACTTTTGACCAACCAAATCTTCCGAGTATTTTAACTAGTATGACACACGATATTCAACCAAAACTCCCTATCTTCACCGTACCAATTTACCATTAACGAAAAACATCCACCATGAAACCGACCGTAGAAATACGCTTCCCTTCCCTGTCCGATCCGGAGGCAAGAACCATCGTGCAAACCGACTCCGATGAAATTACCGCAACCGCCAAAACCACGACGATTGTACACTATACACAAATGGTCGTCACCATAGACACGCCCGCAGCCACGCACGCATCGGTAGCCATACTCGAAACCGGCCTCTATCTTTTTGTTTTAATCAAAGGCCAACTCATTATGAAGCGCACAGGCGCAGCAGATATCCCTGTATCTTCATCGGCCAATCACTGCCAGGCGCTTTATTTGTGCAAAGGCGACTACGCCGTCACGTTCTCCACAGGTAAGCATCGGCTAGTTTGCTTCGCATCCGCTACCGCGTGGATCAGGCGCATCAAGCAAACACTGCCAATCATCAACGAAATCTCGGCAGCCATGCTACCGCATCAAGAAGCCGTCATTTTTCCCAACTACAAAGTGCCTGATGCATTTGCAAAACATCTCCCTGCTATTACCGGTCAATCGAACCTCAAAACACTTACTGCCGAGTTGGACCATTTCCATAACCTAAACCGGATTATGGCCCATTACGATCATTTATTGGCAGAAACCATGAAGAAATCGGCGACACGCCGTCACTATGCGCACATCGTCCACGAATTTATCCACCGTTGTAACCAGTCCCTCCTCCTTGCCGAATTTTCCAGTATCGAAACGATTGCTGCCGCCATACACGTGTCGCCCAAAACCTTGAACCGTGCCTTTCACAGCGTTTCGAAAGGTACCGTTAGCCCCGGTCGCATGCTCCTCAACCTACGGATGGCAACAGCCCACCAACTACTTTCGAAAGACGAACATATTTCAGTGCAGGAAGTCGCCCACTTGTTGGGCTACGCGGATAAGTCGGCATTCTCAAAAGCATACAGGAATGTGTTGGGACACTTGCCTTCCAAGGCATCAACTGTCCGAAATAAACCAACCCATTTGTCCTTAACAACCTACCTGCCAATGCCGTAACCACTGAATTTTGCTTTCATACTGATTGACCATCACTATGGAAACACTTGCTACGTTAAAACTACTATTGGAAGAGACCAAAAAAATCCGCGATTTACTCGCCGAGCGCATACCGAGACACGGCCAGAGAAGTCCAGCGCCGCAACTGGCGACCGAACCTCCCGAACACGTTGACATCACGTGGGTGACCGAATATTTAGGCATCTCCAAGGGCACCTTCTACAATGAGGTGAATGGCAAGCTACTGAAACCCATCATCACCGTCGGCCGCCGCCCCTACTACCTGAAATCGGACGTGATGAGGTTGATGACGGAACGGGAAAAGAAGCACCTCGGGTTCAGAAAACTGAATATTGAGCAGAAAAATAGAGCGAATAAGTAATCGCTTGCGTCCCGGAAGCAACGGTTGGCAGTGTGCAGACCATCGCTTGCGCACGGGGAGCAATGGCTTCCCGCATGGAAAGGATTACGTGCGATGTGGGAGCCATCACTTCCGAACCACAAGCGGTTACGTCCGTGTCGCTAGCATTTGCTTATGCCCCCTAGGCAACGGCTCCCACTGCTAAAACCGTTATCGCCGCATAGAAAGCGACGACTTCCCGATCGGAAGTAACCGCTTCCCGCCTACAAACCATCGCTACCACGCCGGAAGTAACGGCGGCCGCCCCACAAGCAAAGGCTTCCACCTTCCGAGCGATGGCGCTCGTATCGGAAGTAACACCTTCCATTCCGCAAGCGATTACCGCCGAAGCGGAAGTGACGGCTGGCGACTCACAAGTAACGGCCTGCGCCCCGCAAGCGATGGCTTCCGTACCGGAAGCAACGGCTTCCGAAGTGCAAGTAAGTCCATTTCAGCTCAAGTAAGTTCATCCTTGTCTAAAAAATTGAAGCGGCGCATCCCCCACCCTATGTTTGCCCCTGTCTGTTGCAACGACCAGGGGAAATCCGAAAACCTGCGAATGAGAGTAGGAACAAATTAGTTACTTTTTTAAAAACAACAATCATGTTAAAATCAATTCCATTACCCGCGCCACCCCGCACCATCCGTTGGAACGGTGGGCGCATCGCACTGGATGTGCCGGTTTTACTGTTGGCACTTCTGGCATTCGTCTTCAGCGGACCACTACTCCGCCGGATGGACGCCACAGCTGCACCGTTCGACCCGGGCTTGCTAAGTGCGTTGGCTTATGCCGCCGCAGCGGTACTGGTCGCCGGCTTGCTGGCCCGTCTGCTCGCAACGACGTTGGCGCGCTATGCCAATGCTTCTATGGTTAAACCCTTAAATCCGATGAAACCATGGCAACACCTGCTTTTACTCTTGGGCTTGTTCTGCTCGTTATTCTGGGGTTTTGTGGGGGTGCTTATCGCACTGCTCTAGACGTACACCCTACGGCCCCAGCAGCCGGAGCGAGCCACGAACAGGCCGTAACCGATGCCCGCCAACGGCTACGCAGCATCTACCTGGCCGAGCTGGGTGTGCAGGAAGCCTCCGGCCGGAACGATGGCGCACGCGTGGAGGAATACCTCCGCTACTGCGGCCTCGGGCCGGGCCACGCATGGTGCGCGGCCTTCGTAAGCTGGTGCTTTGGCAAAGTGGGGTACACCCAGCCACGCAACCCTTGGAGCCCGGCGCTCTTCCCCGCCAACCGTACGGTTTGGATGAAGGGCGGCAACGCTAGGGCGATAAAGCAGGGTGACGTGTTCGGCATTTACTACCCCACGCTGTCACGCGTCGCACATGTGGGGTTCGTCGACCAGGTCGACGGCGATTGGCTGGTTACCGTGGAAGGTAATGCCGACAACCGGGTGCTTCGCAAAAGGCGGCACATCGGAAGCCTGCATGCCGTAGCCGATTGGCTATCGGACCCGGGCACCCGTTAATTCATTTATTTAATAACATTAAAATTTTTCAATCATGAAACGACAAGTAAAAATCAATTATGGCGATTACCGCGATGCGGATCTGGGTTACCTCGCCAGCACCGTGCTTCAGGCAATCACTGAGAATGCGGAGCTTTTCACCGAACCCAATCCGCCATTGACGGAACTGGAGGCAGCCATTGCCGACTACGACGAGAAGATGCAGTTCACCAACCGCAAGGGAAGCCCGTACGACTCCGAAGCGAAGAACGCCAGCAAAGAGGTGCTGGTTGACGTGCTGCGTAGGTTGGCCTTCTATGTAAATACCACATGTAATGGCATGGTGCACCAGCTGCTCAGCTCTGGATTCCGGCTGAAGGATCTGCCCAAAGGCCTCACCGTGCCAAACACCCCGACCCGCGCCCGCCTTGTGGATGGCGATCTAAGTGGCCAGTTAGCACTCTTATTCGACCCGGTGCCCAACGCAACGGAGTTTGAGTACCAGGTGGGCACGATGGTCGACGGCGAAATCGCCTGGGGCGAAATGGCCTCATTCCGGAACGGCCGGAACAAGCGCGATAACGTTATCAATTCCCTTACGCCAGCGGTAAGGTATTACGTACGTGTACGTGCGCGCAATCCGCAGGGGGTAAGCGACTGGAGCGATCCCGTATCGCAAATTGCCCGATAGCCACGGATACCGCGGAACCATGAACCCCAACCCTGCCGGCGATCCATGGATCACCGGCGGGGTTGATTAACCGAAAAGAAAATGAAGTTTATCTTATTATTATCCCTACTCTGTGCATTATGTGCCTGCCAAACCCACCGCATCCGGCATACCTCACAACGGGATAGCAGCTACCGGCAAACAGCGGAAACCACCAAGCAAATCAGGAATGCTAACACGCAATCCGTCCAGCTGGATTGGCAACAATGGCTTGCCGATTCAACCGCGGTTGTTATTCTTCCAAAGGGGCCAGTAAGCTACCATCCAAACAACGGATTCAAGGGGGAGGCGACGGCTATCCTCTCCTACGGTACGCACATCAGGTATACCGAATTGCAGCGTGACCATAAAACTGACCAAACGGAGGAACGGTCATCCGCAAGCGATTATACGTTGGTAACGCAGACCCATGCCAAGGAACGTACATCGGAAACTGACCGCCAGCCCGCGACGGGATACTCATTCAGGTGGTTGGCCATCGTGCTGGCTACCGCATGTCTGCTGTTTCTGTTACGTCGTTATGATAACCGGCGGAACAGATAATTTTATTTACGATACGAAGCCGTGGTTTCCGAAACACCTTCACTTGCCGATGCAGAAGCGGCTAAAGATATTGTCCAACAAATCGTCCGTAGACACGCTACCCGTGATTTCACCAAGGTGATGGAGCGCCTGCCGGATATCCATCGCTAGGAAATCAGATGTGATGAGGTTGTCGATACCATCGAGTACTTTCGCGAGTGATTCGCTTGTTTTCTGCAGGGCCGCCACATGACGGATGTTGGTAACCAACACGTCATCCGTATCGAGGTCATGTAGATTTACCTTCCGCAGCAACTCATCTTTCAACTCCTCAACCCCCACGTTGTTCTTGGCAGAAATAAACAGGGGGCTGATATCGGTCAGTGCTTCCTTATGTACCTGGGTGAGCAAATCGGTCTTGTTGACGACCACCACATAAGGAACCCCTAATGCGCCTACTTCGGCAATCTGGCTCTTGATCTCATCAACGTCATCCTGCTGGGGGTCGGCCAGGTAAATAATGAGCCGCGCTTGCCGCATTTTTTCGCGCGTGCGTTCCACTCCCTTCGCTTCGATGATGTCCATCGTATCGCGGATACCGGCTGTATCTATAAAACGGAAGGATACCCCTTGGATATTGATCTCATCTTCAATCGTATCGCGGGTTGTCCCTGCGATATCCGATACAATAGCACGCTCCTCATTGAGCAGGGTATTGAGTAACGTAGATTTGCCTACATTGGGCTTGCCCGCGATTACTACGGGCACCCCATTCTTCAACACGTTGCCCTGCTCAAAAGAAGTGATGAGCCGACCGACCACGGTATTGATTTCCAGCACGAGGCCTTTAAGTTGCTCCCGGTTGGCGAACTCAACATCTTCTTCCGAAAAGTCCAACTCCAACTCGATGAGTGAGGCGAAGTGGATCAGCTGTTCGCGAAGCTGCTTCAGGATATTGGAAAACCCACCCCGCATCTGCTGCATGGCCACCTGGTGTGATGCCGCAGAATTGGAAGCGATCAAGTCGGCCACGGCCTCAGCCTGCGAGAGGTCCATCTTGCCGTTGAGAAAGGCGCGCAACGTAAACTCACCCGGTTGGGCAGCACGGGCACCCGCCTTGACCAGCAGCTGGATAACCCGCTCGATGATATAGCGCGAATTGTGCGTGGAGAGCTCTACGATGTTTTCGCCCGTATAGGAGTTCGGGCCGACGAACAGGGACACCAACACCTCGTCCAGCACCTCATCACCATCGCGGATGGTGCCGAAATGGACGGTATGGGAGGGCTGTTGCAACAGGTCCTTACCCTTGAAAACCCCGTTAACGAGGACGATCGCTTCCGCGCCCGACACCCGGATAACGGCAATGGCCCCGTTGCCGGTGGCCGTTGCCAACGCTACGATCGTGTCTTGATTTGCCATGGCGGCAAAGATACGGATTAGCTACCCAATCACCGTGCCGCTGGGCAGGATCGCCCGCTTTTTGGTCACCACGATCCCATCGCGTATCACGTGTGTTTCGAAGTCGCCGTCTTCCAGGTGCTTGCCACCCATAATACGCACATTGTTGCCGATGCAGCAGTTCTTGTCAATGATGGCATTCTCGATGTGGCAGTTTTCGCCCACACCCGCTAGGGGCACCCCGTTTTCGCGCGCGTGTTCAATCTCTTCGAGCGTCTGGTAAAAATCGCAGCCCATCATGTAGGTCGTCTTGATGACCGTTCCGGCGCCGATACGTGCCCGCACACCGATAACGGAGCGCTCAATCGCTTTGGCGGCGATGATGCAGCCATCGGCGATGACCACCTTATCCAAGGTTGTGCCCGATACTTTGGAGGGTGGCAGCATGCGCGGCCGGGTAAAGATGGTGTGTTTATCAAACAGGTTAAACAGGGGGATGTCGTCCGTAAGGCCGATGTTGGCCTCGAAAAACGAATCGATGTTTCCGATATCGGTCCAGTAACCCGGGTATTGGTAGCTGTGCACACGGCGGCGGCCAATGGATTCGGGCAGTAGTTCCTTACCGAAGTCAACACCATCGCTCTCTGCCAACAATTGCCTGAGCACTTCCTTATTGAATACGTAGATGCCCATGGAGGCAAGGTACTCACGCCCTTCTGCCTTCATTTCGGTGCTCACTTCGGACACCCAGTCGGGCAGCAACGAACTGTTGGGCTTCTCGATGAAGGAGGTGATGTTGCCTTCTTCGTCCGATTTGAGGATACCAAACGAGGTCGCATCCTTGGCATTCACCGGGATGGTGGCCACGGAAATCTCTGCTCCTGCTTTGATGTGCGACTGGATCATTTCCTGGAAATCGATTTGGTACAGCTGGTCGCCCGACAGGATAAGCACATGCTCATAATCGTGGTGCTTGAGGTAACGCATCAAGTGCCGTACCGCATCGGCCGTGCCCTGGTACCAACGATCACCCTCATTGGTCTGCTCGGCCGCCAGTATATCCACGAAGCCTTTGCTAAACAGGCTAAAGTTGTATGTGTTTTTGATATGCGTGTTGAGCGACGCGGAATTGTACTGGGTGAGCACATAAATGCGATGGTACCCCGAATTGAGGCAATTGGAAATCGGAATATCCACCAAGCGGTATTTGCCGGCAATCGGTACCGCAGGTTTCGAACGCTTTTCGGTCAATGGATACAGGCGCGTACCCTTGCCTCCCCCCAATACTACGGAAATTACACTGTGTTTGATCATAATCTATTCGGTTATATTTTCATCTATTTAAATTGCTTTTTTTTCGGTGATGAAGCTATCAGATTTATTCATCCCCCTGTGTGGTCTGAAAAATCATGATGGTTTCATCTCTAATTTTTTCTTCAAGGACGATGAAGCAGTCATGGTTTAATCATTTCCCTGTGTGACTTTTGAAAACCGTGATGGTTTCATAAAGATTTATATAGGCGCCGGCCGATTTATCCCACGAGAAATCAAGCGCCATCAGCTGTTTCCGCAGCCGCTGCATCCGCTGCTTATCGGCATACAGGACTAGCGCGCGGACAATGGCGTCAGCGGCATCGGCGGCATTGGCATCGTTGAACATGATGCCGTACCCTTCGGGATCACGGATGTCGTGCACGGTATCTTTCAATCCGCCGGTACTACGGACGATGGGCACGGTGCCGTAGCGCATGGCATACAACTGGTTGAGTCCACAGGGTTCCACCCGCGAGGGCATGAGGAGGAAGTCCGCAGCGGCATAGATACGGTGCGACAGCTCCTCCTGGTAACCGATATAAGCTCCCAACCGGCCGGGGTACTGCTTAGCGAGGTGGGCTATTGCCCCCTGCACCTGCGGATCGCCCGAACCCAGCACCATAATGGATAAGTCGGCATCTTCGCGGCCCAACAAGCGTTCGATGATATCCGGGAGGAGGTCCGCTCCTTTCTCACCGGCGAAACGGCCGATGTACGCAACAAGCGGCTTCTTCGGGTCCAGGCCGTAGGCATCGCATAGGGAGGCCTTGTTCTTGTTCTTTCCCGACTGCACGCGGCCAAGTGGGTAATGGTGCGGCAGCATGCCATCGCGCTCCGGGTCCCAAACCGCCGTATCGATGCCATTGACGATACCGACACCCTTTGCGCGCTCCATGGCAAAAAGATGCTCCAGGCCGTTCGCCTGCGTCATCAGTTCACCGAGGTACCCTTCTGAAACGGTAGTAAACGCCGTGCAGCATTTGATCAACGTGGCCAGTGGGTTGATGGTTTTATCCCAATCGAGCAGGCCCCATTTCCACGTATCAAACGGTGGCAGCAAGATGGCTTTGTTCCAGTCCATCCACCCCTGGTATTGGCCGTTGTGCACGGTGCCCACCGTAGGCACTTTTTTGAGCGCGGCAAATTGCTCACAGTAATACATCAGGAACGGCGTGAGGCCGGTATGGTGGTCGTGGCAATGCACCACATCCGGCACGATAGCTGTTTCGGTAATCCAATGCAGGAAACCGTGCTGGAAGGCCATGAACTGCTCACCCTCGTCGGCGTACCCGTAGGGTTCATCGCGGTCTAACAGGCTCGGTATTTTAATAAGATATAACTCGAAGCCCAACACGTCGTTTTGCTCTTTCAGCACGGTCATCTCCAGCGGCCTCGACCCTTGCTGGAACGTACCGGTGTACACCGCGTCAAACGCATGCTGCTGTACAAACGGCTTGTTGTACCAGGGCAGCACCACCCATGTGCGTAGGCCCGCCTGCTGCAGGTACTTGGGCAGGGCGCCCACCACATCCCCCAGGCCACCTACCTTGGCTACCGGATAACATTCGGCGCTTAAGTGGATAATGTGCTTACCCACCCGACGTGTTGTTCGTTTCCCCATCGTGTTAGTTGTCTTTCTTCGTGTCCTTTTTGGTTGTGCGCGGCTTACTCACCTTTTCGGCTTTCACAAGCGGCGTCTTCTTGCTTTGCCGCACCTGCTTGCGGGCAGGTTGCTGCTCGGTAATGCGTTTGAGCACCAGTCCGGCCAATGGCGGCAGGGTGAGCATGGCCGACCACTCTTTGTTCATCCAGCGGATAGGCTCGGCTTTTACCGCGGGCTGCTCCACACCGCTGCCGTGATAGCGAGGATCGTCCGAGTTGAGCATCACCGTCCACTCGCCTTCAGACGGCAGGCCGCAACGATAGGCGTACCGTACCACGGGCGTAAGGTTCAGCACGATGAGCAGGTCGTCTTCGGGCCTGACCCCTTTGCGCGCATAAGCCATCACGGAGTTGGAAGAATCACCAGCTTCTATCCATTCGAAGCCTTCCGGACTGAAACTGTGCTCGTACAGGGCGGGTTCACCGCGGTACAAAAAGTTGAGCGATTTAACCAGCTCGAACATACCGCGGTGCGGCTCGTATTGCATCAAATGCCAATCCAATGACTGGTTACAATTCCATTCGGTGGTTTGCCCGAATTCGCACCCCATAAAGAGCAGCTTGGTGCCCGGATGGGTATACATGTACAGGTACAACGCCCGGAGATTGGCAAACCGTTGCCATTCGTCGCCCGGCATCTTCTGTATCATGGAGCCTTTGCCGTGCACCACCTCATCGTGCGAAAGGGGTAGCATGAAGTTTTCATGGAAGGCATACAGCATGCTAAAGGTGACCTGACCGTGATGATGCTGTCGGTATAACGGGTCGCGGCCGAAATATTCCAATGTGTCATGCATCCACCCCATCATCCATTTCATACCGAAACCCAAACCGCTGCTATATACCGGGCGGCTTACGCCCGGCCACGAAGTGGACTCCTCGGCAATGGTCTGCACATCGGGGAAATACCCGTATACCGCCTCATTCAGCTCCTTCAGGAAACCAATGGCCTGCAGGTTTTCACGGCCGCCGTGTTCATTGGGTATCCATTCGCCTTCCTTTCGCGAGTAGTCGAGATAAAGCATGGAGGCCACCGCATCTACGCGCAGCCCATCCACATGGTACCGATCCAACCAGAATACGGCATTGCTGATGAGGAACGAACGCACCTCGTTGCGGCCGTAGTTGAATATATACGAACCCCAGTCGGGGTGGAACCCCTGCCGCGGATCTTGGTGTTCGTACAGGTGGGTTCCGTCAAACCGATACAGGCCGTGCGCATCGCCGGGGAAATGGGAGGGTACCCAGTCGAGCAGCACACCGATTCCGTTGCGGTGCAACGTTTCGATAAGATACATCAAATCCTGCGGCGACCCGTAACGCGACGATGCCGCAAAGTAACCGGTAATTTGGTACCCCCACGACGGGTAATAAGGGTGCTCCATGATGGGCATCAGCTCTACGTGGGTAAAACCGGCCTCCTTCACATAGGAGACTAGTTTATCGGCAATATCCCGGTAGCCAAGCAGCTGCGTCGGGTCATCCGGACTGCGCATCCAGGAGCCGAGGTGCAGTTCATAAACGGCAATGGGCCTGTTGAGCCCGTTGTGCTCATGCCGGGACTGCATCCAGCTGTCATCACCCCACTCATACCACGTGGTAGAAACCACCGAAGCCGTTTTAGGGGGCACCTCGCATTGCAAAGCAAAGGGGTCGCATTTTTCCAACGTCTCACCCTGGTACGACCGGATGTGGTACTTGTAGAGCTCGCCCACACCCACACCGGGGATAAACCCCTCCCAGATGCCCGACCCGTCCCAGCGTACAAGCAGCGTATGCGCATACGGGTTCCAACCGTTGAAATTGCCGATTACAGACACCGAATCGGCATTAGGCGCCCATACGGCGAAATAAGTGCCCCACGTACCGTTCCGCAGCACGGAGTGTGCGCCAAACTTTTCATACAGCTTGTGATGTTTGCCAGCCCGGAAGAGGTCTACATCAAAATCCGTAAATAACGAATATATTTCTACCGAATGCTGCATAGCGTCGGGTTTAAATGGTTATGTAATGGCTATACTCCTGAAATCCTTCGGCACTTTGACGATGTACCGGCCTTCGCCGTCCCGCTCAAAGGCTGTGTTTTTATCATCGACAATCACTTGCTTTACGTCAAACGGCAAAGCAACAAGGTACAAATCATATGTGTCGTATTTCTCGGAATACAACCCGTCGACATGCTGCGTAATAGCCAAGCCTTTGGAAGTACCTTTTACCACGAACTTTTTCTCCAAATAGATATGCTGCTCATACGCAAACGTATCGCCGTGGTCTTCATAAAGGTACGAATTTGTTTTCTTATCCGTATGGTACACCAGCAATTTCAACGATTCGATACGTTTTTCATGCACGTACTGCATCACCGGGTACTCGGGCAAGACCGTACCTGCCTTGACGAATATGGGCATCTTATCGATTGGTGTATCCACCTCATGCTCCTTGCCGCCCTCAAAGCGGGCGTGGCCCCAATAGTCGTACCAGGTACCTTTGGGCAGGTATACTTTCTTTCGCTGCTGGCCGGGATTCAACACGGGCGATACCAGTAGTTTGTCGCCGAAGCAAAACTCTTCTTCGCGCTGGATGTTACTATCCAAGTGCTGCTCGAGCATCGTTACCGGCCGCAAGATGGGGAAACCGTACTTGGTGTGTTCCCAAAAAACGGAATAGATATATGGCAGCAGCTTGTACCGTAGTTCGATGAACTTCCTATTCAACGCCTCGCTTTCGGGGCCAAAGCTCCACGGTTCGCGTTCGGCCGTATCGCCCGCCGAGTGGGCTCGCATAAATGGAGAGAACACCCCGAACTGTATCCACCGGGTGAAAAGCTCGGCATCCGGCTCGCCGCTGAAACCACCGATATCCGTGCCGCAGAAGGGCAGCCCCGATACCGACAGCCGCTGCAACTGCAATACCCCCAGGCGGAGGTGCTCCCAAGTGGCCACGTTGTCGCCCGTCCATACGGAGGCATAGCGCTGCGTACCGGCATAGGCGGCGCGGGTGATGGTGAAGGGCCGCTTTTTCTGGAACAGCTTCTTAAGGCCATCGTAGGTGGCGCGTACCATCTGCATACCATATACGTTATGGGCTTTCCGGTGCGACCCCCTATGGCCATCGAAATTGTGGCGCACATCATTGGGGAAAGTGCCCCTGCCAAACACGGCCGGCTCGTTCATATCGTTCCATACACCGGC
The DNA here is from genome assembly GCF_041925275.1 of Parapedobacter sp. 2B3. NCBI lineage: Bacteria > Pseudomonadati > Bacteroidota > Sphingobacteriia > Sphingobacteriales > Sphingobacteriaceae > Parapedobacter > Parapedobacter sp. 2B3. The sequence goes on from NZ_JBHEUZ010000009.1 coordinate 190,114, forward strand.
TACGCCAGCCTCCACTAGTTCCTTGAACAACCCACCCCACCATTCGCGTACTTCTTTGTTGGTGAAGTCGGGAAACTGGCAGCGACCCGGCCACACATAACCTTCCATGAAATAATCGTCGCCCCGCCGGCAGAAGTAGTGGTTTTTCTTCCCTTCCTTGAATACCCAGTAATTCTCGTCTACCTTGATGCCCGGGTCGATGATCACCACCGTGCGGAAGCCGTCGTCCGCGAGTTCCTTGATCATCTTTTTCGGATCGGGGAAATAGTGTTTGTTCCACGTAAAGCAACGATAGCCATCCATGTAGTCGATATCGAGATAAATCGCGTCGCAGGGGATCTTACGCTCGCGAAAGTTCTTGGCGAGGTCGCGCACCCTACTTTCGGGGTAGTAGCTCCAACGGCATTGGTGGAACCCGAGGGCCCACAGCGGCGGCAGGTAATGGGTGCCGGTAATGCTGTGGTAGCGCTTCACCACATCCATCATATGCGGGCCGTGGATATAGTAGTATTGCAGTTCGCCGCCTTCAGACCAGAAACTCGTTTGGTCTTGTGCTTCGGCAGCGAAGTCAAAATAGGTTTTGAACGTATTATCGAAAAAGATACCGTAGGCATTGCCTTCATGCAGCCCGATATAGAACGGGATGCTGCGATACAGTGGGTCTTGGTTGAACTGGAACGAGTAGGTATCCGAATTCCAGTTGGTAAAACGTCCCCCCCGCAGGTTAAGGTGGGTAGGCTTATCGCCCAATCCATAAAACGCCTCGTTGGCCAAGGCCTCTTTGGTGCTGTACACGTAATAGCCGCCGAAGTCGGGATTTTCCTCCCAGTGCATGGGCGAATAATCCTTGTTGTACACCTTGCCTTCGCGGTCCTCGAAAGAAATCAGGAAGTCGGCCTTGTTGATGACACAGGTCACCGTGTTGGTCTTCACCCGATAAACATGTTGGTCTTCTTCAAAATTATAGACGGCCACATGCTGGTTGGTCTGCGGAACCGCATACGAGAAGTCTTCCAAAAACTGACCGCTCGGTGCGAGCCTCACGCGGATGATTTCATCGCTTACCACCTTCACTTCCACGGTGGCGCTGCCATCGCTGAAGTAGTAGTTGTTGTTTTCCTGATGGTACCCGGCCACCGGCCCCAGGTAGTTCTTTACAATCTCCGGCAAGTCCAATACCGGATTATTCACATGGTGCATTCCTTCTTCCAGTAATTGGGAAGCACTGTTTGCGTCTGTTTCTTGTTGTTTAGTCAAATCCTTCGCCATAAATAATCACCTCTTATTTTTAGCCAAAGTACATTTTTTGGGAAATTAAAACAATTTATCGGTTTATAAATTAACCGGCACACAACAACATGCTAGTTATCAATTGTTTGTTTATATCGATGGTTTACTCGCTGCGCGAGCGGCCTTCTTTTTTCCCTTGGCCCGCAGGGCTTGGTTCCGCTCTATGCCGCGGGGCATGTTACTTGGTCGCTCCCAAGTAACCAAGGCGCTTCGGCTGTGCCGCACTTGTCGTTCCGGCTACGCGCCGGGGCAACGGCGCGAACCCTAGGCCGCCTGCGGCCGATCCTGCCTCCGAACGGATGTTACTGCCGCAAGCCGAGCGGAGCTAACACGCCCCCCGACTTTCATACCCTCATGGCGCGCAAGTGAAATAACGACCATAACGTTTTAGACAAAAATTTGCACAGACCGCATTTACCTCCTATCTTTGCCCACCGACTTCATGGATTATTAATAGAAAACATGCAGCTTGCTTTCATCCATCCGTTCATACATCATCATCGCCATTGCGGCGATATGTAATTTGTATGTTTCTACGTGAAGCAATTTGAGACCCGATGTTTTTATCCTTTTATTAATAATTATACGCATTGAAACTTGCATGGAATCTCCGCTTAAATACGGCTAACCGATGGGATGCATGGTTTCGTAGACGTTTAAAAAACACATTATCCACTCATGAACAATCTGAAAATAGCGATACAGAAATCCGGTAGGCTCAACGAGAAATCGGTACAATTACTGAAAAACTGTGGCTTGAGCTTTGAAAATTACAAAAGCTCGTTGATCACTACCGTTGCCAATTTCCCGCTAGAAATCCTCTTCCTACGGGATGATGACATCCCTGAATATGTGCAAGACGGCATTGCCGACCTCGGCATCGTGGGCGAAAACGTAATTGCCGAAACCGAGGCCAATGTAAGCTACCTCCAGCGGCTGGGATTCGGCAAATGCAGCCTCAAGATTGCCGTGCCTACGCACAGCGGATTCAACGAACTGGCAGACTTGAATGGCAAGGCTATTGCCACTTCCTACCCGGTCATCCTCAAGAAATTCCTTGATGAAAACGGCATATCCGCCGATATACGCACCATTTCAGGTTCGGTAGAGATCTCGCCGGCATTGGAACTGAGCGCAGCCATTTTCGATATCGTTTCCACGGGGGGAACGCTGCGCAGCAACGGACTCAAACCGTTTGCAGACGTAACGACGTCGGAAGCCGTCCTCATCAGCAAGAACGGCATCGATGGCAACCCGGTGGTACGCGAATTGATACAGCGTATCCAATCGGTATTGCGTGCGGCAGAAACGAAATACGTCGTACTCAATGTGGAACGCCGCAGCCTCGACGAGATCATCGCCCTCCTACCCGGCGTGAAAAGCCCGACCATCGTACCGTTGGCCGAGGAAAATTGGGTGGCTGTACACACCGTGATCTCCGAGCAGGACTTTTGGGATAAGATTAACAAACTCAAAGCAGCCGGTGCCCAAGGCATCGTAGTGATGCCTGTAGAAAAAATCATCATGTAACCAAGCCATGCTGAAAACTTATCGATACCAATCGCTCCAAGAACAGGATATCCAACGGCTGCTTGCCCGGAATACCGACCCATCGAATGCGATACAGCAGTCGGTGAGCGCTATTATAGACGACGTGCGGGCCAACGGCGACGCAGCGCTCAAAAGCTACGCCGCCAAGTTTGATGGTGTACAATTGGATCGCCTATACCTCGATACCGATGAAATCGCGGGCTTGGCGGCCTCCATCGGTCGCGAACAACAACGCGCATTGGAGATCGCTTTTGCCAACATCCATCGCTTCCATGCAACACAACAACGCAAAGAACGGACGGTAGAAACCATGCCCGGCGTGAAATGCTGGCGTGAGCCGCGACCCATCGAAAAGGTAGGGCTCTACATTCCCGGCGGCTCGGCCGTACTGCCTAGCACGCTTTTGATGCTGGGCGTACCGGCGCGCATCGCGGGGTGCAAAGAAATCGTGGTATGTTCGCCGCCGCAGGCAGACGGCCGCATCAACGGATATGTGGCATACTGCCTGCAATTGCTCCAGATCAATCGGGTTTACCTCGTGGGTGGTGCGCAAGCGGTGGCCGCCATGGCGTACGGCACGGAGAGCGTACCCGGGGTAGACAAGATATTCGGGCCTGGCAACCAGTACGTCACCAAGGCCAAGAGCCTCATACAGGGCCTTACGCAGGTGAGCATTGATATGCCCGCCGGCCCTTCGGAAGTATTGGTCATTGCCGACCATACGGCCAACCCGTCGTACATCGCTGCCGACCTTTTGGCACAGGCCGAGCATGGCGCCGACAGCCAAGCCGTATTGGTATGTACCGACCAACAGCTGATGGATAGTGTTCAGAGCGCCCTCGCTGCGCAGCTAGCGGAATTGCCACGCGCAGCCATCGCGGCAAAAGCCATCGGCCATTCGTATGCTATTTTATGCGACACGCTTGACGAGGCCATGGCATTCAGCAACCGGTATGCGCCTGAGCACCTGATTATCGAAGCCGACAACTGGCAGCCCCTGTTGCGGAAGGTTGTGAATGCAGGCTCCGTATTCGTAGGGCACAACACACCCGAGAGCGCAGGCGATTATGCTTCCGGCACCAACCATACGCTGCCTACCAGCGGTTACGCCCGTTCCTATTCGGGTGTATCGGTCGATTCATTCATCAAAAAAATCACCTTTCAACACATCACCGCCGAAGGGTTGCAACGCCTTGGCCCTACCGTAGAACTATTGGCGGAACTGGAGGGGCTGCAAGCACATAAAAAGGCAGTGTCCATCAGGTTGCAGTAAGGAGGCTGTCGGCAAATATCCACAAAACTGTGTTTATACAAAGCAGGATGTCGTGGCTTTTCAAAAAATACAAAATCACACAAACAACTGAAAAACAAATAGATAAAACAGAACCTACAACTAGTAGGAATATATACTCACGATGTTGTGGATATAATCCTACAACCCGCCTTTGGGGCAAATCTCACTTTTGTAGCGTATTCATCATATAAAAACGAATAAAAAGATTAAAGCTATGAAAATGAAAACGTTAATTATCGCATTGGTATCGATTCCTCTGCTGAACCTGGCAAGCACGAACAAACAAATTGCCGTTACCCCCAACAAGAAAACCGTAGAAGCCGCTAAATCGACTGGCAAGTTTATCCTTGTTATGAGCCATGCTGACGACAAAGCGAAAGCAGCTATTTTGGAAAACCGACACACTTCAAAATTCCTAAATGATCATTTCGTTATTGAGCAACAGGGAAACACAAACGGCCAAAACCTGTACCTCATCTACAACCAGCGGCAGGAGCTGGTACACCGGGTGACCAACGAACCCTACCCGTACGAATTGGCCGTAAAAATCAAGCGTGCCCTTGACCCCGAAACGCAGTATTATACGCTACTTGCCCGGTTCGAAAATGGCGACCACTCGGCGGCAATATTAGAGAACCTCGTTAAGGCTGCCTCGGATGCTGGCGACCGGAAGAACGCATCCCGCTTGATGCAGGCTTACTTGGAAACGCAGGAATCGCCGTTGGCACCCGAAAACATCCAGTTACTGGCTAAGCACACCACCGAAAGCAGCGACCCCGGTTTTGCACTCCTGCTCGCCGACATAGCCGCGGCAGATGACGTATTGGGCAACGGGAAAACCGCAGAGAAACTGGCTTCCATCGTATTCAACGAAGTGTTTGTTCCCCAGCTGGACAAGAAAAATGTAGATCTGGATGCGATGGCCGAAAAGGCAAAGTCAATGTTGCCAAACAATGACCTCGCTTATCTCATCGACGGGATGGTTATCCAATTCCTCGAAATGCGCGAAGACTGGGACGCCCTCCAATCAGCACTGCCGGCGTACCTCAACGCACACGGCAACCAATTGAGTGAAGCGATGCACAAATACTATAGTTGGCTAGGTACCGAACACCTAGCTGGTGGCAAAAACGCAGCACATAACCGATAAGGCATTGGGCCTATCCCAAAAAATTCCGTATATTTGCCCTTCGTTTCATGACAAGGGTCCGACCGGAATTGACAGGATGGAGACGGTTATGTAAGCATGCAGCGCGTTGTGAGTATGGCGCTTTAATCTCAACTTTCAACTTTATAAATGGCGAAAATAACTACGCCTTAGCTGCCTAATTTAGAATTAGCTCAGCTTTTGTCCCGCTCGCGCTTGGCTCCGTAGCGTAGCATCAGGGGCATCGAAATACGGAACTGGTTGACCTGACGTTGCGACAGGCCGACGAGATAAAGCAACTACGGAAAACGGTATAGGCAAGCATCCGGCCTTCCCTTTCCCGACAATGAAACGGAAGCTAAGCATGTAGAAAGCGTATATTGTACCATGGCTGGACGAGGGTTCGAATCCCTCCGGATCCACAACGAAAAGAAGCCCGGCGATAAGCCGGGTTTTATTGTTTTACAGTAATTGCGAAGCGCATCTTCAGCAAGTACGGAAAACAATAAAACAAATTGAGCGTAGCGAAAGGCTTCTTTTGGGTGGAAGCCCCGCGCCCGGTGGCTGTGGCCACGCGTATGGGGCTGCGGGACACAGCCAATCCCTCCGGATCCACGGAAAATGGCCTAACGGTGAGTTAGGCTATTTTTGTTGGGAGAAGGGATGAGAACCCGATAAGAGGGTCTAGTGGGCTACTCCATGATACTTGACGAGGAAACAAGGTGCAGGTCGGCATATTGCCATGATTCGTCAAATGCGGCTTTCACATCGGCTGCTTCGGCGGTTTGTTCCAGTTTCACCAAACTGTTGTATAGCCCAATTAACGCCCACCCGTTCTTGCGCCAGATCTTTAAATCATCCCGATAAACGTTCGTGGCCTCCTCATACTTTCCGGCTTTTAGCAACACCGCTCCCAAATGATGACGGACGGAGAAAAACCAATCCGGGGGTTCGTTGTAATTGAGATTATCTTCCATCGCCACCGCTTCCTTTAACAAGGATTCCGCTTTGCCTAGTTCATGCTGTTGTACACCGATTCCAGCAGATAACACGTTGACCGCTATATGCACAAGGTTGGCCGCGGTATTGATGTCCCAAACGGTAAGGTTTTGGAGGCTGGTATCTGCGGCCAGGAAACGCAGGCTGTCCAACTGTCTTGCCGCATCGGGTAATTTTCCTTTCCCCAAAAATGCCATTCCCCTGGCGTAATGCCAAATAGCCCGTGGATATACCAGGTCTTGCTCCGGTGCAGTGATGGACAGGATGCTATCCCATGTAGCGAACTTTACGGCTACATGGTAAGGGATGGTATAGTAATGCTGTAAGGTTCCCCAACCCGGCATGCGCATGATATCTTTTGCCGTATGCCGTTGTAATTCTGTTGCCGCCTTCCGGGCCAGTTTTGAGTTGCCTTCCAAGGTGGCTGTTGCGGCTAAAAAATGATAGTTATGTGGATAATATGCAAGTGGGTAAACGCCTTGGGCATGGCAGGCCGTGGTGTATAGGCTGTCTATTTCTATTGCGCGTAAATTAACAAGTGAACCGAGGTGATAATCGCCTGTATTGATATAAATATGGGAGGGCATGTGTACCAGATGACCGGAACCCGGCACCAATGTTTCGAGCAGCTTTGCGCTTGGCAATGCGCGCTCAGGTGTGGCCGAGGCTTCCAGTGCATGTATATAGAAATGGTGGGCGCCCGGGTGCTTCGGATGCTTTTCCATCAGGTGCTCCAGCACTGCCAACAGTTCCGGTGTCCAAGGCTTTGGAGCCTTCGTTGATTTGTCATACAGATCCCAGGGATGGAGGTTCATCATGGATTCTGCATATAGGGCTCCGATGTCCGGATCGGACGGATATTGGTCATAGACCTTCTTCATGGCCACGGCGTAAGCCATATCTAACGGACTGCGGTCAGCCGGCGGCCGTGGCGCGTACCTTTTTGTCAACGCTTCTATGAGGGCAACTTCCGTTGGAGTACAGTTTCCAGCAAGTGCTTTTGCTTTCATGGCCGCATCATAAGCCCATTGGAAATGCTCCTCTTCCATTCCTCCATTGTAGTTGGGCCCCAGCACATAGGCGAAACCCCAATAGGCCATGGCGCACGTGGAATCGAGCCGGGTAGCTTCGTAAAACGACCGCGCCGCTTCTGCATGGTTAAATCCGTAAGCCAACATCAACCCTTGGTTGAAGTATTCCTGTACTTCTTTATGCGAAGCGGATATCTTGAAATCGACACCTCCCAACCCCGCAAACTTCGGGGCCCGCTTGCCCGATGTGTACCAATCCTTATCGGATGTTTGCGGGCTGTAACAGCGTACAGCCTGCGGCATTTTATCAGACCGGCCGTTTTCCTTTACGGAATTATTGCATCCGAGGAAGAGAAGCGGGAGAAGCAACAGTAAATAGAACGGGTTCATAATTTATTCTTCATTGGCCAAACTGAGCCTTTGGTAATAATTCGCTGCACGCGAGCTAGGCTCAGAACGCGTAAAACAAACTTAGGTAAATTATTGATATTTTGTTCGTTTTTTGCATCAATAAAATCGCTACGCCAACTTCCCATCTCCCCCCTTCCATTGAGAGGAAGTTTAGAGGAAACTTCCAGACAGCTTTACCAGCATAGAAGTTGTTCTCGAAGAAATATGAGTACTCGCTAATTTTTTACCGAACCCCTTGATAATCAAAAATAATCTACCTACCTTTGCGGTCCTTAAAATAAGTTTAGGACAAAAGCAAAATTAAAAAAAGGTAAATGCCTACTATTCAACAATTAGTTAGAAAAGGTAGAGTAGCTCTGGAGGATAAGAGTAAGTCCCCAGCGTTGGACAGCTGTCCACAGCGAAGAGGCGTATGCACACGCGTGTATACCACTACCCCTAAAAAACCAAACTCAGCAATGCGCAAAGTGGCGCGTGTACGTCTTACCAATGGCAAAGAGGTAAACGCCTACATCCCCGGTGAAGGCCACAACTTGCAGGAACACTCCATCGTGTTGATCCGCGGCGGACGGGTAAAAGACCTACCCGGTGTGCGCTACCACATTATCCGTGGTGCATTAGATACGTCGGGTGTTGCCGGTCGTAACCAACGTCGCTCGAAGTATGGCACGAAGCGTCCGAAACCCGGACAGGCAGCGGCTCCAACAAAAGGCAAGAAATAATTAAACGGAGGACAAGAAGATGAGAAAGTCAAAACCAAAAAAACGGATCATTTTGCCTGACCCGAAGTTTAATGAAGTACAGGTGACCCGCTTCGTCAACAATATGATGATTGATGGCAAGAAATCACTTGCTTATACCATTTTTTACAAGTCGATGGATTTGGTAGAAAAGAAAACCAATGAAAATGGCTTGGAGACCTGGAAGAAGGCATTGAACAACGTGATGCCGGCCGTAGAGGTTAAGTCACGCCGTGTAGGTGGTGCCAACTTCCAAGTTCCTACGGAAGTCCGTCCGGAACGGAAGGTTGCCTTGGGTATGAAGTGGTTGATTAGCTACGCCCGTAAACGTGGTGAAAAGACCATGTACGAAAAATTAGCGGCAGAGATCATCTCTGCGTCTAAAGGTGAAGGTGCGGCCGTTAAGAAAAAGGAAGACACCCATCGGATGGCCGAAGCCAACAAGGCATTCTCGCATTTCCGGTTTTAAGCATTAATAAAACAGCACCAATGAATGTACACCGATTTTTAGAGGGAAGCAACCATCTCCGCTAAAAGTCGGTGTATTTTTTATTGTGCGATTTTGAACACATACCTCCGCATGCTGCGGATTATCTCAGAACATTATGTCAAGGGATTTAAAATACACAAGAAACATCGGTATTGCCGCCCACATCGATGCCGGTAAAACCACCACCACCGAGCGTATCCTTTATTACGCTGGGGTTAACCATAAATTGGGCGAAACGCACGAAGGCTCTGCGACGACCGACTGGATGGCGCAGGAACAGGAACGTGGTATTACTATTACTTCGGCTGCCGTAACGGTATTCTGGAACTACCGCGGCGACAAGTACAACGTTAACATCATCGATACACCGGGGCACGTGGATTTCACCGTAGAGGTAAATCGTTCCCTCCGCGTATTGGATGGATTGGTGTTCCTATTCTCTGCCGTAGATGGCGTGGAGCCGCAATCGGAAACCAACTGGCGCCTGGCAGACAACTACAAAGTGCCCCGTATCGGTTTCGTGAATAAAATGGACCGCTCGGGTGCCGATTTCCTAAACGTGGTCAAACAAGTGAAGGAAATGCTTGGCTCTGAAGCTGTGCCTTTGCAGTTGCCAATAGGTGCTGAAGATAATTTCAAAGGTGTAGTAGACCTGATCAACAACCGCGGTATTATCTGGAACGAGGAAGACAAAGGCATGACCTTTACGGAAGTGCCGATCCCGGATGACATGGTGGACGACGTAGCCCAATGGCGTGAGAAGTTACTGGAATCGGTAGCCAGCTATGACGAGTCGCTGATGGAGAAATTCTTCGACGACCCCGATTCCATTACCGAACGCGAAGTGTTGGATGCGTTACGTAAAGCCGTGCTCGACAACTCCATCGTACCGATGGTCTGCGGATCCTCCTTCAAAAACAAAGGGGTTCAAACCATGCTCGATTTCGTGATGGAATTGCTACCGTCGCCTATGGACCAGGAAGCGGTAAAAGGCACCGACCCCCGCACCGAGCAGGAAATTGCGCGGAAACCGGACGTGAAAGAACCTTTTGCGGCGCTGGCCTTTAAAATCGCCACTGACCCCTTTGTGGGCCGGCTTTGCTTTATCCGTGCGTATTCAGGCAACCTCGAAGCAGGTTCTTATGTGCTGAACACCCGTTCAGACAACAAAGAACGCATCTCGCGGATTTTCCAGATGCACGCTAATAAGCAAAATCCGATTCCCAATATCAGCGCAGGCGATATTGGTGCCGTGGTTGGCTTTAAAGATATCAAAACCGGCGATACCCTTTGTGATGAGAAAAATCCCATCGTATTGGAATCCATGGTGTTCCCCGAGCCGGTTATCGGCTTGGCCATCGAGCCGAAAACGCAGGCCGATGTAGATAAATTGGGTGTAGGACTAGGAAAATTGGCTGAGGAAGATCCTACCTTCCGGGTGCAGACCGACGAGGAAACCGGACAGACCGTTATTTCCGGAATGGGTGAGCTCCACTTGGACATCCTGATCGACCGCTTGAGGCGCGAGTTTAAGGTAGAGGTAAACCAAGGTGCGCCGCAAGTAGCGTACAAAGAATCTATCAACGGTACCACTCAGCACCGCGAAGTGTACAAGAAACAGACCGGTGGCCGTGGTAAGTTCGCCGATATCCAGGTGGTCATTTCGCCGGTGGATGCCGATTACGACCTCTCCAAGTCGCCGTTGCAATTTGTCAACGAAATCGTGGGCGGCTCGATCCCGAAAGAATATATCCCATCTGTGCAAAAGGGATTCGAATCGTCGATGGTAAACGGTGTATTGGCAGGATTCCCGCTATCGAGCATGAAAGTGCGCCTGATAGACGGCTCCTTCCACGCGGTCGACTCCGATTCGCTTTCTTTCGAAATCTGTGCGCGCTCGGCATTCCGTGAGGCACTCCCGAAATGCCAGCCGGTATTGATGGAGCCTATCATGAAGATCGAAGTGCTTACACCGGAAGAAAACATGGGTGATGTGATGGGCGACCTCAACCGTCGCCGCGGGCAACTGCAAGGGGTAGATACCCGTGCAGGAGCACAGGTCATCAAAGCGCTCGTACCGCTATCAGAAATGTTTGGATACGTAACGCAACTACGTACCATTACATCCGGACGCGCTACGTCAACGATGGAGTTTGACCACTATGCCGAGGCACCGCGCAACATCCAAGACGAGGTGATTGCCAAAGCAAAAGGAAAAGTAAACGTTTAATATACCATGGGCTGCCTGTTGTCAATAGCTCTAACAGGCAGCCTTCACTTTAATTAAATAACATGAGCCAACGAATCAGAATCAAATTGAAATCGTACGATTACAACTTGGTAGACAAATCTGCCGAGAAAATCGTCAAAACTGTAAAACCCACAGGTGCGGTGGTAAGCGGTCCCATTCCCTTGCCAACAGAAAAGAAAGTGTACACGGTTTTGCGTTCACCCCACGTGAACAAAAAAGCCCGTGAGCAATTCCAACTCTGTGCGTACAAGCGGCTGTTAGACATCTACAGCTCCAACTCCAAAACGGTAGACGCGCTGATGAAGCTCGAACTGCCCAGCGGTGTCGAAGTTGAAATCAAGGTGTGACGGTTTCATTGAACCATTGAACAAAAAAGCCGGTCTCGTTTAAAACGAGACCGGCTTTTTTGTTAGTCTCTTGTTTGCTTACAACTGAAAACCTACACCGAATGACAATACCCGGTTGGAAAACTTGTTGTCGCTGTTATCGCTTGGCGATAAATTTGCTAAACCAAGACCGTAGCCTGCATTGATGGTGAAGCCGCCCGAAAGCCGGTAGCCCGCCATGAAGTTCACTCCGAAATCGAACGCATTTTGGTCCCGGTCATCACCTCCGAAATCAAGGTCGTAGTTTCCCTCGCCGGAAACAACATCACCTAGATTTCCTTTTGTCTTCACCTTTCCGCTCAGCGAGTAAGCGGCATACGGGCCAGCGCCCAGGAACACCGAACCGCTACTGCCGGTAGGGATGTAGTAAACCGCATTTACCGGAATCTCCAGGTCCATCACATTGGTCGTAATACTCCCGTCCATCCCATCGCCGTCATACGAAAACTTGCTGCCTTTTCCTTGCAAGGAAAGGCCCGGCTGAATGGAGAATTGAGGTGCGACCGGCAAATCCGCATAACCGGTCAGGTAAAACGAGGGGTTCATTTTCTGATAGTCCTTCGCCGCATCCGATACGTTGCTATACTTCCCCAGATTCACACCGGCCTTAACGCCGAAACTGGTTTCCTGTGCAAAGGCACCTGCCGAGACACCTACTGCTACTATTGCAAATACTAATTTTTTCATGTTCGTTTTCTCCTTTTCTATACTATTTGTTTTTAAACCATGCAGTGAATTACAAGATATGCGCCACGATTTACTTCATTAGCTTAAATAATTAATTATCAGCCTGCTATTGCCGAGAGGTTACCATACGAAACTGTATGGATTATTGTACACTGTTCGGTAGATTATCGGCAGCAGGCAACTTACCCATAATAATACGCTGCGCCTTCTTCCGATTATCAATTATTTATGTTAGCTTTGCAGTCCTTTAGAAAGAGGGTCGGGTGGCCGAGTGGCTAGGCAGAGGTCTGCAAAACCTTTTACAGCGGTTCGAATCCGCTTCCGACCTCGTTTTTATGACAAAAGAATAAAAAAATGGGAGTTACACGCTTAAAAAGAAAAGACAGAAGAAATAAGGTAGTGGCAAAAAACGAAGTGCAGTTTTTGAAACTCGGCCGCAACCTCGAAACAGGTAGCCGTTCGAAAATGCCAGCTGGCAGCCAGATTGTCAAAAACAACGCTGTTCTTGATAAACTGGAAGCCAAACTGCAAAAATAGGCTTCGGCATATTTCGATTATCTTCGGCTATTTTTCAGTATATCCGCCATCCGGCGGATTTTTTCTTTTGAAGACACCCAAACGGCATCGCCCATTCCCCCAACGTCGTCACTAACGTAATCCATCCCGCTTTCCTGCCGTACCTTGGCCGACGTGTGGAACGAAGTGGCTCCGGTGGCCTCACCCACCTGCCGAACGTTGTGTTCGTGGATACCCGAACCCGGCATCACCTCAATCCTGCCATTGGCCTGCTCAACCAGTTTGGCGATGGTTTCAACCCCCTCCGCTGCGGTATCTTTCATGCCCGATGTAAGCAGCCGGTCACAGCCGAGACCGATAATGGCTTCAAGCGCTTCAAAAGGATCCCGGCAACAGTCAAACGCGCGGTGGAACGTCACCTGCATCGGCCTAGCCTCTTCAATCAACTCAGCCATGCGTGTGGTATCAACCTGCCCATCAGCGAGCAGCATCCCAATCACTACTCCATCGCATTTGGCCTCCCTACAAAATAAAATATCCGACTTCATCTCCAAAAATTCCACTTCCGAATACAGAAAATCACCCGGTCGGGGCCGGATTAGCACATGCACACCAATAGACAAACCCGCCCTGGCCAGACATACCTGCCCCAAGGAAGGCGTAGTTCCGCCTACGTCCAGATTCTGACAGAGCTCCACGCGGTCCGCCCCACCTTCTTGTGCTGCGAAAGCCGATGCCACCGAGTTTGCACAAATTTCTAACCGGTAAATCTTATCCATGGTCGTGAGGAATTGCTTTGATTCCCAAACCTACTTAAATTTGCCGAAACATGCAACTGGTAGCCTTTTGCAGCAAATCGCTATCTTTACAACCGTATGCGCGAAACGTTTGATATCATCGTCATCGGCAGTGGCCTTGGTGGCCTCGTATGCGCCACGACCCTGGCCAAAGAAGGGCACAAGGTATTGGTGCTGGAGAAAAACCAGCAATATGGCGGCAATCTCCAGACCTTTGCGCGTAATCGGTGCATTTTCGACACCGGTGTGCATTACCTCGGCGGATTGGAAAAGGGCCAGAACCTCTACCAGTATTTCAACTACCTCGGCATCGCCGACAAGCTCCGTCTCAAACGTATGGACAGGGATGGTTTTGACCGAATCACGTTCGATAACGACCCTAACGAGTACCCGTACGCACAGGGTGGCGAGAACTTTGTGGACCAACTCTGTCGGTATTTTCCCAACGAGCGCCGTGGCATTGAACAGTTTTACACGGCCATGCAAAACGTTTGCCGCCAATTCCCCCTATACCATCTTAACGGCAAGGATGCTTATCGCTGGGATGAGGAGTTGCTCGGACTGAAAGTGTACGATGTGATAAGCCGTTGCACCACCCATCCGAAGCTACGGGCCGTTCTCGCAGGTGCCAACCTATTGTATGCCGGAATTGCGGATAAAACCCCTTTCTACGTGCATGCATTATCTATAAACTCATATATCGAAAGTGCATGGCGATGTATAAACGGGGGAAGCCAGCTTGCCAAACTACTCATCAAGGAAATCCACAAACACGGTGGTAAGACACTGAAATATAAAACAGTGTCACAGTTTAACATCGCGGATGGCTTGCTGCAGTCCGTATCCACCACCGATGGAAATACGTATCGGGCAGGCACATTCATCTCCAACATCGATCCGAAGCAAACGCTCCGCTTGATCGGTGATTACCCCATACGCAAGTCGTACACCAGCCATATCCGGCAGGTCGAAAACACCATTTCATCGTTCAGCCTCTACATTGTGCTGAAACCGGGACAGGTCCCTTACCTCAATAATAACTATTACCATTTCAAAGATGAAGCCAGCGTGTGGGGCAACATCGACTACCGCGAAGCAGACTGGCCAGCAGGCTACATGGTATCGATGAATGCGAAAACCGAAAACGACCGATGGGCGGAGGGAATGACCGTATTTACCTACATGCGGTATGAGGAGGTGGCCGCGTGGAGCGCAACATATAATACGGTCGCGGCTGGGAGTAGCCGGGGTAATGGCTACGAACAATTCAAGCGACGGAAAACGGAGATCATGCTCGATGAACTGGAAAAAAAATTCCCGGGGCTGCGCAAACACATCCGGGCAACGTACGCATCTACCCCACTCACTTACCGCGACTATATAGGCAGCGAAACAGGTGGGATGTACGGTTTTGTAAAAGATGCCAATCAGCCGCTGAGAAACAGCCTCCCACCGCGCACCAAAATCAAAAACCTTTTGCTCACCGGGCAAAGTGTAAACATGCACGGTATCCTAGGGGTGACCATTTGCGCGATGCTGACGTGTTCTGAAATACTGGGCCGGGACTACCTGCTCCAAAAGATCAATGAAACCGAGATGTAAATAATATTGACACACAGGGCAATCATTGTTTACATCGAGCTCTCATCAGCCGATAAAGAAAAAGAATTAGATGAAAAGAACGGATTACCAACCCCCGATACAGATGGAAACACTTAATCTCAAATCCCTCGAACGTATACAACCGATTCCGAAACAGGAATTTATCAAACGGTACTATCGTACGCAGCAACCCGTACTTATCGAGAACCTCACAGATACATGGAACGGTAAATGGACCTTTGACCACATCAGGGCGCTGGCCGGGGAGCAGACCATCCCCTTATATAATAATAAGCCTGCCGAAGGAAAAGAAAGTGTCTACGAACCCGTCATGAAAATGCGATTTGGCGACTACATCGATCTGCTCAAAGCCGAGCCTACCGATTTACGGATTTTCTTCTATACCCTGAAAGACCATTGCCCGCAACTGCTGGAAGAGTTCGAATATCCGGATATCGGCCTGAGGTTTTTCAAACGGCTGCCGGCATTGTTCTTCGGCGGTGGGCTATCCAAGGTATTTCCACACTACGATATCGACCTGCCAGATAACCTGCATATCCATTTCGAGGGCACCAAACGCGTAGTGCTCTTCGGTCCCGATCAAAGCAAAAACCTGTACAAGGTGCCTTTCTCGATTCATAACATCGACAAGATCGACTTAGACAACCCCGATTTTGATCGATATCCGGCACTGAAAAACGTGCAAGGGTATGAAGTGTACATGAAGCACGGAGACGCCCTCTACATGCCGAGCGGTTGGTGGCATTACATCACCTACCTCGACGGGGGATTCTCGATGACGTTACGGGCGCTGCCGCGCACCCCGCGACGGGTAGCCCAAATGCTGTATAACGTATTCGTCATGCGGCTTGTTGACAACTCCATGCGGAAAATAAGTGGTCAGCGGTGGCTCGATTTCAAGGAGCGATGGGCATATCGGCGGACGCAACGTGCCCTACAGAAGCCCGCCTGATTGATTGCCAAACCGATAGCTCAGCCCAATCTCGTGCGTGGTATTGCTGATACGTCTGCTCAACACCTCGTTGCCCGGGTTGAACTGGTAACTATACCCTATGCCAAACCCGGCAAAGTTGAACTGGGCCATGCCAGCAATCTCCCCATAACTGCGGAAGTTACCCCCTATGCCAAAAACCTCCTTGATAAAAAACAAGGCCGAGGCTTCCGCCTGTGGACGGAGGCTCTCGGAGTAGGTAACCAACACGGACGGGCGGACGTGGAAATCGGTACCCAGCGGAAACAGGGCCCCCGCCGTAAGGTGGTATACGTTGCGAAAATTGTATCGGCTATCGTCTGACCCCCCCAAGCTGCCCAGCATCAGCCTTGGCAAAGAGAGGCCCACGTAATAGCGCTCGGGGCGATACAGCATCACCCCAAACCCAACCAAGGGGTCTATTTCCCTCACATCGTCCCTAAACGCCGGATCTTGCGGATCCAGTTGCGAGAAACGGCCATCCATGTACGCTACGCCGGCATTTAACGATAAACCCAGATATTCCGTTTTGGATATACGCACGCTTTTGGCGAAAAATGCGCTGGCTTCGGAGAGCTTCTCTACCGCCAGACTTTCGTGGCGGATGCTGAGTCCGGCCGTGGCACCGAAATCTTTAAAAGCAATATGGCCACTACCCCAAAACACGGCAGGAGCGCCATCAACGCCCACCCATTGGCGCCGGCTGATTACGCTTACTTCGCCGCCATCCGCAAGCAGGCTTGCCGCCGGGTTCAACACCGTACGTAACCGTCCGTGCTGCGTATGAGTAAGCGGCTGTTGCGCATTTGCAGCTATGATGGATACCCATACCGCAGCCACTGTTGCTATTGTTATTCTTTTCATCTTTGCTTTTTGCTTTTTACTGTTTGCTCACAACACATCTCCTTAATATCTCATCACAAAGTATCCCTTCTGTGCCCGCCACTTGCCGCTTTCTTTAATCTCGACGACATAAAAATAAGTACCGGCGGGCAACAGTAATTGTCCGGTGGATATGCCACGGAACACCTTGTTTCCATTATCATACCCCGATACCTCAAACAATACAGTCCCGTTTTTGCTGATAATGGTCACTCGGTTTTCAGGGAAGTCCTTGATTCCTTCAATCATCAAGAACTCGTTGATGCCATCACCATTAGGTGATACCGCCTTATGTACCCGGACGGGGAAATCACTGCCATCGGTTATACGGACCGTCACGACCACAGGGTCGGCGGGATAGTAGTTCGCATTACCCGCCTGCGTTGCCGTAAGGGTAACCGTACCCACGCGTAACACCTCCAAGTTCTGCCCATCCAATTTTGCCACCTGCCCGTCATCCATCGCCAAGCTAACCGGCAGTCCACTCGTTGCGCGCACATCCAATGGCACACGGCCCGCTTCGCGGTCCAACTCATCGGGAGCATTAAATTCGATTTGCTGGTGGGCACGTACGATCGTCAGTGTAGATGGGGTGTACTCAAACACATAATTTGTTGATTTGCCACCTGCGATAGTAATTGGATATACCCCTACGTCACTACTTGGCATAGCTACGGTGGTGGCCACCGGCGCCTGTTCCAATGCCCGTTCCGTATCATTCGAAACGAAACCGGTATAATGAAGAACAAACGCCGGATTAGCCTCTCCGTACGGTCGGTCGACAGCTTGAACCGAAACCAAAAGTGCGGCCGGCTGGATAACCAATGTCCGTACTACATCTTTCGCGGCCCCATAATTCCCTGCACCGGATTGCGAT
The DNA here is from genome assembly GCF_041925275.1 of Parapedobacter sp. 2B3. Lineage (NCBI taxonomy): Bacteria > Pseudomonadati > Bacteroidota > Sphingobacteriia > Sphingobacteriales > Sphingobacteriaceae > Parapedobacter > Parapedobacter sp. 2B3. The sequence continues at coordinate 208,056 of NZ_JBHEUZ010000009.1, forward strand.
GCAATGATCTGCACCGTACCTGCGCCGTTTATACGCACGCGGTTGCCTTCCACCAAGGTTGCTATATCCGTATTATTGCCCTGCATATCCGTAATGCGGTATGAAATCGGCAAGCCACTCGTTGCCGTCCCCTGCAAGGTGATTTCGTCATCACCATAGGTTTTATCCGGCAGCGGAGCAAAGTTGATCTGCTGCTCGAGTTCTTCCACCACCAATACGCCTACCGATACCGAGCGCTCGGCTCCCGTATTGCGCACCACCCCATTGGCTTGCAGGGTATGTCTGCCGAGTGACAGATCGGCAGGGATAGCCAATGTCCCCGCGAACGTTCCATCAGCCTGCACTGGAATATAGCCCAATAGCTGCGGCAGGGAGAAGATATATATCGTTACTACGGTACCCGGCTCGAAGCCGTGGCCCGTCACTTGCACAACGGTCCCTTGCCCGCGGTTAATCCGGATCACCGCATCTACGTCTGTAATCGGGATCACCTGTCCGTTGATGCCGATGGAAGTCAAATCCATCGTGAAGCCCTCGCCGCTTAGCCGTAGATAGCTGTTATCGATTACTTCCAATGTAACGCTTTTCGGCTCACCATCAACGATCACAATTGCTTCGCCCGGCTGCGGTGTTGGCAATTCGCCTGTTTCATCAGGCACCGGTATGGTCGGCACCACCGTAAGCGTTGGGGCACTGAATGCGCCCGTGCCGGCCGCATTGATTGCCGCCACACGCAGCCGATAAGGCACGTTGTTGGTCAACCCTGCTATTTTCACCGTGGTAGCAGCGGCAACTCCGTCGACAACGGTTGTCCAGCTTATACCATCGTCCAGCGTATATTGGATGATATAGTCCGTAATCGGCGTACTGCCACCATTTTCCGGCACGGTCCACGCCAAGTCAATCTCCCGGTCGCCAGCTGTTGCAACCACATTGCGCGGGGCGCTGGGTGCATCACCGGCGGTCAATTTGCTCCGTGCATTGTCCAACCGCATCCGTGCGGCATCTACCTCTGCTTGTGTCGCAGCCGGATCATCCAGCACCGTACGGGCTTCGCCCAACGCGTCTTCAAAATCTGCCCAACTGGCAGGGGTGTAGTTGTTTTCATCAAGCTCCAGCCCTTCGCCGATCATCTGTTGAAGTGCTGATTTATCAACCCTCAAACCAGCCATCGCTTCACGCAGCGCCTGCTCGGCAGCATCTGTTGCCGACTGGGTGGCTGACGGGTCGGCATACACGGCCTGCGCCTCTTCCAGGGCTTGTTCAAGCACCGACCAGCTCGATGGAGAGTAATCCGATGCTGTCAGGCCTCCCGCTTCCACAATGGCCGATTGTAGGTTGGTTTTGTCGACCGACAAGTTGTCGATTGCTGCCTGCAATGTGGAAAGGGCCGCATCGACTTCCGTCTGCGTGGCGTCCGTGTCATCAAGTACCCGCTGGGCGATTGCAAGCGCATCCTGTAGGTTTAACCAACTGGCCGGCGACCAGTCTGGCTCGGACAGGTCTTCCGTATATGTCACCAGCGCCTCCAGGGCCGACTTGTCCACTGACAGCCCTGCCATCGCTTCGCGCAACGCCTGCTCTGCAGCGTCCACTTCCGATTGCTTTGCGTGGGGGTCAGCATACACAGTCTCAGCCTCTTCCAACGCTTGTTCAAACGCCGACCAGCTCGATGGAGAGTAATCCGCTTCCGTCACGCTGCCCGCCTCGTCAATGGTCGATTGCAAACCAGATTTATCGACCGCCAGGCCGGAAATCGCATCACGCAAGGCCTGCTCAGCGGCATCCACTTCCGTCTGCGTGACGTCCGTGTTACCATTCACTGTTTTGGCCGCGGCCAACGCCGATTCAAGTGTCGACCAGCTTGCCGGTGAGTAATCCGCTTCCATCAGGCTGCCCGCCTCGTCGATGGCCGATTGCAAACCGATCTTGTCGACCGACAGGCCCGAAATCGCGTCACGCAAGGCCTGCTCGGCAGCGTCCACTTCCGATTGCGTGGCGGCTGGCATATTATTCACCGATTCAGCTGCTGTCAGTGCCGATTCAAGCGTCAACCAGCTAGCTGGTGAGTAATTGCTTTCAGTCAAGCCTTCGGCTTCCGTGATAGCCGACTGTAAATTAGTTTTATCTACCGTTATCGTAAATGATAGTTGGTTTGAGGTTAGTGCAGGAGTCGTAATCGCAGCCAAAAGGAAGATATCACCGGGTTTTTCGCCTGTAATGGTGAGGTTTGCCACACCACCTGCTGCATTCATAGTCGTGAGACCGGATACCGACCCGTTTCCTGTTAGTTGCACAAACGACACAGCAAGTGAGCTCTCCGTTCCGGAAGTTACGGTATTACCATACATATCTTGAAGTGTCACCGCTAATTCGCGTGTTGCTCCAGACGCCAAATCGGTTCCGTCGCTGGCAAGAATTATTTTCGCAAGCGCGCTATGGATAACATCGGAACTATACGGACTACCGTTAATGGCGGTGCCGTCAAGTACGATCGCAATGTTGTCGGTACCTGAAGTGGTAGGCGTATAGGTAACCGTGTACGTGCCGTCGCCGTGGTCCACAACCGAACTCACCGGGATACCCGCGTTAGCACCCGTAACCGATACGGACAGGTCGCCACCCACACCCATAATTGGGTTACCGTATTCATCAAGGACGGTGATGGTGGCCGTGGTCGGCTCACCCGCAATACCCGCAGGGACAGTAGCTGTCGTGTTGGATGCGTCGGCGACCGCCGGGGATACCGCACTGCTGTACGGACTACCGCTGATAGCTATACCACCAAGCGTGATTGCGATATCATCGTCGCCGGACTTGGTCGGCGTATAGGTAACCGTGTATGTGCCGTCACTGTTGTCCACAATCGAACTCACCGTAGCGCCGGCATTGACACCCGTGACCGATACCGACAGGTCGCCACCCACGCCCGTAACGGGGTTACCGTATTCATCAAGGACGGTGATGGTGATCGTGGTCGGCTCACCCGCGATACCCGCAGGGACAGTAGCACTCGTGTTGGATGCGTCGGCGACCGCCGGGGATACCGCACTGCTGTACGGACTACCGCTGATAGCTATACCGCCAAGCGTGATTGCAATATCATCGTCGCCGGACTTGGTCGGCGTATAGGTAACCGTGTACGTACCGTCACTGTTGTCCGTAACCGCACTCACCGTAGCGCCGGCGTTGGTACCCGTGACCAATATCGACAGATCACCCGAAACGCCCGTAACGGGATTATCATACTCATCAAGGACGGTGATGGTGACCGTAGTCGGCTCACCGGCCGTACCCGCTGGGACAGTAGCAGTCGTGTTAGATGCGTCGGCGACCGCCGGAGATACCGCACTATTGTACGGACTACCGTTGATAGCTATACCGCCAAGCGTGATTGCGATTTCATCGTCGCCGGACTTGGTCGGCGTATAGGTAACCGTGTATGTGCCGTCACTGTTGTCCACAATCGAACTCACCGTAGCGCCGGCGTTCGAACCACCGACATTGATTGAAAGGTTGCCTGAGACGCCCGTCACGGGATTACCATATCCATCTCCTACCGTGATTGTGATTGTAGTCAACTTGCCAGCTGTACCCGCTGGTACCGAAGCAACCGTCTTGGTGATATCAGCTGAACCAACACCAATGCTTATTTCAACGTCATTGGAGATAGCGATGCCATCCAGTGTACCCGTGATGGTGGCCGTACCCGTCGCTGCCGAGGTCAGCGTAGCCGTGTACGTGCCATTGTTATTATCCGTAACCGTACCCAGCGTGCCGATTGTCGTGCTCAGCGCAACCGTGCCCGCAGAAGCCGCCAGGTTGTTGCCCGCCGCATCCTTCAGTTGCACCGTAATTATGGATGAACCGTCCGTGGTCATGCTTGTCGGAACAGCCGTGATCGTGGTAGTGGCCACGGCTACTGCTCCCGGACCGATCATAACCGTGGCATCGTCCGTAATCGGTATGCCGTCCAGCGTACCCGTGATGGTAGCCGTACCCGTAGCAGTAGAGGTCAGCGTAGCCGTGTACGTACCGTTGTTGTTATCCGTAACCGTGCCCAGCGTACCGATTGTCGTGCTCAGCGCAACCGTGCCCGCAGAAGCCGCCAGGTTGTTGCCAGCCGCGTCTTTCAGCTGCACCGTGATGGTACTATTGCCATCCGTGGTCATGCTCGGCGGAATAG